>CAYIQH010000012.1:0-18290 GCA_964365575.1 uncultured Planctomycetia bacterium
AGATACCGTATCAGGGGCTTTACTGGATAAATATGATCTCCGCAATCCTTGATAATGCTACCCTTGCCGCGGCGGAAATAGGGCCCAGCCTCGAAATAATCCAGATAAAAGCGGCTATCCTCGGCTTACTGATATCAGGCGGGATGCTGATACCCGGCAATATCCCTAACATAATCGCGGCGGGAAAGCTCAGGATAAAAAGTTCAGAGTGGGCAAAATTCGGCATCCCGCTGGGGCTAGTCACAATGGTTATATACTTTTTATGCATGCGTTAACGTTAGTACAAGAAGTATTTTAGTACTGAGCAGCACCTACCATTGACACGACCTGATTATTGTGATACACTTCTAAAAAAGGAGGTAACAGATGGATGCGATTACACCACTGAAGGACCTGTTGGCGCGCGGTTGGTTTTTTCTCATTAATTTCATAACAGCATTACTCATTTTTGTAATCGGTTGGATAGTAGCAAAGATTGTGATGGCAGTGATAACCAAGCTTTTGAAGGCCATCAAGATAGATTCCATAGCCGAAGAGACGAACATAGCGGAATTCCTGAGAAAGGGCGGCATAAAGTATACCCTCTCGGAATTGTTTGGCATAATTGTCTATTGGGTAATAATACTGGGGGTATTGGTATCTGCCCTGGACATTATGGCTCTCATAGGCGTGTCCACTCTCCTTGACAAAATACTTGCATACCTGCCCAGTGTCATAGGAGCAATTATCATTTTGATACTCGGTATATTCGTAGCGGCATTTGTGGCTGCGGTAGTAAGGGTCGCTACTGCAAACGTCGGTGTAAACCAGGCAAGCCTGTTGGCAAAAATAGCACAGGTTGCGATAATAGTGTTTACGGTAGTTATCGCTCTTGATGAACTCAGAATAGGCACGGTACTCGTGTCCGCAATGAATATAGTGCTTGCGACCGTCGGATTAGCACTGGGGCTTGCCTTCGGATTGGGTTCTAAAGATCTAGCCGGCAAGATTATGGCAGAATGGGTAGATAAGCTGAAGAATAATAAATAATCTGGTTTGTTAATTTCAAAAATAGGGACACCGGAAGCTGTCCCTATTTTACAAGCCGGTAAGTCTCGCGGGCTATCATCAGTTCTTCATTGGTAGGAACTACAAGCACCTTAACTTTTGACTCGTCGGTAGTTACTATTTTCTCTCTGACAGCGGAATTATTCTTTTTTGAATCTATTTTTACACCTAAAAATGAAAGTTTTTCGCAAACGGCGCTTCTGGTAGGCGCATGGTTTTCGCCTATTCCTGCGGTAAATACTATAGCATCTACTCCGTCCATTGCCACTATATAGGAACCTATATATTTCTGAATTCTGTCCGCGAAAACCTCAAATGCAAGCTTTGCTTTCTTATTGCCGTACTTAACGGCCTCATACAGGTCGCGCATATCGCTTGAGACTTCGGACATGCCCAGCAATCCGCTCTTTTTATTGAGAAGGTTATCTATGTCTTCGGCTGACATCCCCTTTTCGCCCAAAAGATATAAAACTATCGCAGGGTCTATGTCCCCGGAACGCGTACCCATCAGCAGACCTTCAAGAGGGGTAAAACCCATACTGGTATTGATAGACTGCCCGTTCTTCACGGCAGTGATACTGCATCCGTTGCCGAGATGAACTGTAATTAATTTAAGCCTGCTAATCGGCTCTCCGAGTATTTCGGCAGCGCGGTGAGCAATATACTTGTGGGAAGTACCGTGAAAACCATATCGCCTTATCCTTTCCTTTTCGTAAAAACTGTAGGGTAAGCCATAAAGATAGGCGCTCGGCGGTATAGTCTGATGAAAGGCTGTGTCAAACACGGCGACATGTTTTATGCCGGGGAGCAACTTCTGCGCTACTTTTATACCCAGGAGATTAGGCGGATTATGGAGCGGGGCAAGCTTAAAATATGACTTTATCGCCCTGATAACTTCCACAGTTATAACCGTGGAATCCGAGAATTCCTCGCCCCCATGAACTACTCTGTGTCCTGCGGCTCCGATCTCGGAAATATCCTTTATAACGCCGTGCTCTTTATCGGTAAGGAAACTTAAAGCGAGGCTGATCGCAGATTCGTGGTCGCTGATCTCCCTGACGATCTTTATTTCTTTTCCGCCGGCCGCAATATGAATAAATTCGGATTTCTTTAATCCGATCCTTTCTGCCACGCCTCTGGCCAGCTCTTTTTCGTCCTTAACATCAAAAAATTTATATTTTACGGATGAACTTCCGGAATTGATAACTAATATCTTCATATTTCCTGTTTTATCGCCCTTCGACGCACCTCGGGTCTTAGCCCGAGGTTTGCTCAGGGTGATGCTGAGCATAGTCGAAGCATCAGCGCTTTGCAGCCGTCCTCTCATTAAGCCAGTTTAATATAACGGGGTATACGTCTTTTTCTGAATTTCTGCCAAGTATTAAGTCGCAATGGCCGTAATCCGCAGAGTAACCATTAGCCTGCGAAAATATCTTGACGGTCTTATCCTTTGAAGAGACTGAATCATAAATACTTCTGAGGCCTTCTTCGGTTACAAAGCCGTCCGTATTGCCGCCCATTATGAATATGGGCACCTTGACCTCCTTAAGGGCATTAGCATAATTAAACTGCCCGTCACTGGATACCATCTGCCCCTTCCTTATAGAATCGGAAAATTGAGTAACTACCCCAGGCGAAGTATCATCAATGGCAAGCCTGAAGAAGCGGAATACAACGCGGTCATCCATATTATCTCTTTCCATCAGAAGTTCTTCTAGGGGGTTTTTTACCGTGCCGAATGTCACGTTTCTCAATTGCGAGGCAACGTTGGTATTTATCAATAAAGATGCTGTAAGCAGCGGCTTCTGTTTGGAAATAGTTTCCAGGGAATGGCTCAGCGGGTGATGTATGAACATCATTGTGCTTATAGGAACAAAGCCCGCTATATCATCTTGCTTTTTCGTCTCCAGATATCCAAACATTATAATACCGCCCATGCTATGGCCTATCCAATATACTTTCTTGAAGCCGGACTTTTCCTTCACCAGGCTTATAATGGCAGGTATATCTTTGTAGATATGGTCATCAACCGTCCAATCAAATTTTGTCAAGTCCAGGGGCGCTCTCATCAGAGTCTGGGGTATGTTGACCAATTCAAGTTTGATCAGATTCCTAACGTCAGCAATAAGCGGCTTTGAGCTCAATCCCGATCCTCTCAAAGAAGGCGCCCAGACGTCATAACCGTTGCGCGCCAGGTATCTGGCCAGCGAACAGGTCTTATCCAGGTCCCAGAATTTATTGTTGATATTGAAACCGTGACACAGTATAACTGCGGCTTTCGCTTTTACCGCGGGATCTTTTGAGGTATACCTGTTTAACGAAAGCATCCAGCCGTCATCGGTTTTGGTGCTGTAGACTTTTGTGGCAACATCCGACGGTTGGTTTTCTATGCCCATGCTCTCCGCGATGTCACCCATTATCGGCATTTTCCCGGTAACATCTTCGGCGAAAAGATAAGGAGTTCCAAAAATAGCGAAGCCGGCTGCTATTACTATGACCGATGCGGCCAATCTCAATATTTTCATAAATTTATCCTTTTATTTTCTTCTGCAATGTGTAAAGTTTCTTAAGGTGGCATTCTTCCGATTCTATTACGGAGTTTACTATCTTCTCGTCGCCCATTTTTATATGCTTTTTTATATTATGTAGAAAAATTATAAAGTCTTTTTCGAAGTTTATGCCCGTTTTTATTGCATCTTCCTCACTTATATCCGTCTCAATCGACTTTTCGCAAGCCCTGTCGCATTTAAAGGTGCTCTCTTCGGCCATTGCCTTTATGTAAAGGACATATTCGCCGGGGTAAGCCTCTACGGGCTTATATGCCGTAAGGCTCGTATCCCATTTCTTCAGTTCATCAATATGCTTATCTTCTTCGTCGGCCAATTGCTTGAATACCCGGCTTACATGAAAATTCTTACTGTTCTTTGCCAGCGTTTTATAAAGAGCTGCGCCCTTTTCTTCCGCCTTAATCGCCAGTTCCAGGGCTTCTTTTCCTGTTAATATATCATCCATTTTTCTACCTCTTAAAAAGCACTATTGCCGCTACTGATGCCGACGCCAGCAGCCTGTATATTACGAATACTGTAAAAGGACGCGTCCTGATATATTTGATCAAAAAATGTATTGCTATAATGCTGCTTAAAAAAGCCGCCGCGAAACCGCTCAAAAAAACCGCCCAGGGCAATTCATAATGTATTTTTGCGATATCTATGATCCCCTTGCATCCGGCGGCAAGAATAATCGGGGCAATCAGGAGAAATGAAAACCGCACAGAACTTTCGCGGTTAAAGCCCAGTAAAAGAGCTATGCTCATAGTGATGCCTGAGCGCGATACGCCGGGAATAATGGCTAGCATCTGGGCCAGCCCTATCAAAAAAGCGGTGCCCAGCGTAAGCATCCCCATGGATTTATTTTTTTTCCCGGCGGCATCAGCCGCGTAAAGAACTAATCCGAAAAATCCGAGCATAGCCGCCACGGACAACGGATTCCTGAAATATTCCCCTACTCTATCGCCCAAAAAAAGGCCGGCAAGGCCGGCAGGTATCGTTGCGATAATTATATACCAAAATAGCTTTCTTTCGTTCCGTAAAATATGCATCCAATCTTTCCTGAAATATAAAAGAACGGCAAATAATGTGGCAAGATGAAGGGAAATATCAAAAAAAATGCCGTTTTCCTGCCACCCCATAAGCCACGGCACAAGGATAAGATGGCCCGAGCTGCTTACCGGCAGAAATTCCGTCAGGCCCTGAACCAGGCCCAGTATTATTGAGTGTATAAAATTTGTATCCATATTTTTCGTTTGGTTAAATTATACCCGTAAAGGACAGCTCTTGCAAGCCTTTTCCGTGCGCCACTTTGTCCTTGCCTCATTACGGAGATATGATATAATACACTACCTATGACAGAACATAAAAAGCTTAAAAAATGGGTACAGGAAATGGCAGCCCTATGCGGGCCGGACGAAATAGTATGGATAGACGGCTCCGAAGAGGAAAAGGAAAGGCTTGAGCGCCAGGCTTGTAAAAGCGGCGAAGTCGTACGGCTCAGTAAGAAAAAACTGCCCGGATGCCTTTATAATAGAACTGCGCGAAATGACGTCGCGCGGACAGAGCATCTGACCTATATCTGCACCACCAAAAAAGCGGACGCCGGCCCTACAAACAACTGGATGCCGCCGCATTTTGCCTACCGAAAAGCGAGAAAAATATTCAGGAATTCCATGAAGGGAAGGGTCATGTATGTCATTCCCTTCTCTATGGGCCCCGTAGGTTCGTCGTTCAGCAAGATCGGCATAGAGTTGACCGACAGCATATATGTCGTCCTTAATATGCGCATTATGACGCGGGCAGGATCAGAGGTCCTGAAACAATTGGGTACCGACGGGGAGTTCACAAAATGCCTCCATTCCAAAGCTAAACTTGATATAAATAAAAGAATGATACTTCACTTCCCTGAAGACAATACTATCTGGAGCGTGAATTCAGGTTATGGTGGAAACGTCCTTCTGGGAAAAAAATGTATGGCATTGAGAATAGCCAGTCACGCAGCCAAAACAGAAGGCTGGCTCGCGGAGCACATGCTGATACTGGGCGTAGAATCGCCGAACGGGCACATTGAATATGTTGCTGCTGCTTTTCCCAGCGCATGCGGTAAGACTAACCTGGCAATGTTAGTACCGCCGAAAGGATTAGAAAAAAAAGGCTACCGAATATGGACTGTCGGAGATGATATAGCATGGATGCGGGTAGATTCGGACGGGACATTATGGGCCATAAATCCTGAGACAGGGTTCTTCGGCGTTGCTCCGGGAACAAATTCAAAGACTAACCCCAGCGCAATGGCCACGATAAAAGCCAATACAATTTTCACCAATGTCCTTCTTAAACCGGATAAGACAGTATGGTGGGAAGGCGGCGATGAGCCTCCTCCTCCGAGAGGTATTGACTGGAAAGGCCATCCGTGGCAGCCCGGTATGCTGGATGAAAACGGAAAATACATACCCGGCGCACATCCCAATAGCCGTTTTACTGCTCCGGCAAAACAGTGCCCTTCTATATCTTACAGGATTGACCAGCATCACGGCGTCCCCATTTCGGCAATCATATTCGGCGGAAGGCGCGCATACCTCGCTCCGTTAGTCTATGAAGCCTTTAACTGGCAGCACGGCGTCTTTGTGGGCGCTACCATGGCATCGGAACGGACCGCCGCGCAATACGGGAAAGTAGGAGAAGTAAGACGCGATCCCATGGCGATGCTGCCTTTCTGCGGTTATAATATGGGAGACTACTTTGCTCATTGGCTGGACATTGGAAAAAAAATGAAAAGGCCGCCGAAAATATTCCATGTCAACTGGTTCAGGGTAGATGAAAAAGGCAAGTTCATATGGCCGGGTTACGGCGAAAACCTGCGCATTATTGAATGGATACTGGAGAGGTGCGGCGGTAAAGTACCTGCACAGAAGACACCGATAGGCTATGTACCTAAGCCGGCTAATATAGACATGACAGGCCTTAATTTATCAAAAGATACGGTGAAAAAATTGCTGGCCATAGACAAACGTGAATGGCGAAAAGAAACTAAGGATATTGTGCAGTTTTTGAAGAAGTTTGGAAAGCACCTGCCGAAGGAAATGCTGCAAGAATACCACGCTTTAGCGAAACGACTTGCCTGATCCTCTCATCATTTGCCGAGTGATTCTATGAAGGCTGTCAGCGTTCTATTATCGTAGGAATCCATGCTGCTGAAACTGAGGGCGACCATATAGGTATCACCATCACCTGATTTTTCCACCCACGCTACTCTTGATATCGCAATGATGTCTTCGTGCGAAGTAGGCAGTTCGATGCGCATTATTATATGCGCATTTACGGGGACCGGCGATTTTGATTTTATCAGAATCCCGCCGCGGCTTATATTTACCGACGAATTTACATTGACTTCGTCCTTGAATTCATATTTTACTCTCAACTTCAGGTTAAAGCGGGGATATCGCCTTCTCTCTTTGCCGTTATATTCAGGTGTTTCTATGAGCCGGTTAATATCCGTGTGTTCCGATTCCCTGTCCTTGTCTATAACCGAAAGATTATATGCCCCTTTCATATAGCGGTCAAAATCGCCCTTGGTTATCATTATGACCTGGATTTTACATCGCGTAAATTTTTCTATCCGCCTTATTAACTCGTCGGACGGCACATCAACGATAGCAAGGGTTATTATATCTCTTATAAGGTCTATGGGGATTACGTTGTAAGCGCTGATTATTTCGTCGGGGATAATAGCAGATACTTTGGCATCAACGTCGTATCTATCAAGTGATATGAAAGGTATCCTGTGCTGTTCTGCTATGTACGGTATGATTTCATCTTCCTGCAAATAACCCAATTCGGTAAGATTTTTTCCGAGACGGCCGCCGCTTTCCTTCTGCCTGTATAACGCATCCTGGAGCTGCTGTTCGGTAATAACGTTAGCCTCTACCAGAATCTCCCCTATCTTCTTATTTTTCCTTGCACTTAGCATCGGATAAACCTCTTTCGGGGTCTTTCTAAAGTACCGAAATAAGCAGTAACTAAAAAACCCCTCGGTTTAATTATACCATATAATATGCTAAAATAGAAGGGGTAAATCAAGAAAACAAAAGCCTAATAATTAAATATTTTTTACCTATTGCATATCAACACGTTATGTGTGTTAATATTGCAAAAAGTTTGGTTTATTGCATCACCTTTTCCCATTCTATAAGCTTATTTTCTTTATCAAAGTAAAGGAATATCTTTTCTCCCTTAAAATGAGTAGATTCCGCAGGCATGTACAACCATTTATCAGCGTCACGTTTTTTATCATGAATGCTTATTATCGGTTCACCATACTTTTTGCGTATAGTATCGGCAGCCATTCCCTTTTTGATCGTCCCCGCATCCATCGCGCTCTTGACACCGTTATAGATCTTGGTTTCCTGCTGCAGCGTTTTTGCAATATCTGCCTGACTTGCCCCTATCTCCATCAATGTCTTAAGGTCTGCGGAATAGGCAGACGTACACCAAAATGCAATAATAGAAACAGCAGCACATAAAATACGATATTTTTGATTCACCATCTGAAACCTCCTCCTATGCATACAGCTTTTTCTTTTTCGGAAAAAAGCGCCTTGGAATATAATTCCCCGGCACCTTTTAATATCGTCTTTGATAAAGTCAAGGATATGCCGAGCGGCTTTTTTGACTCCGTCCTGAGGTCAAATTCTATTTTAGAATCGTTTCCCAGCCGCGCTTCGGCGCCGAACACCATGCCGCCGATCTGTCCGTTTCCGTAATTTATTTCAAAAATAAGGCCGGCACCCTGTTTTATATTCCATTTACCGTACAATATTACCTCTTTACGCAGCGGCCTTTTTCTGTTTTTAAGCCCTATCCCCACTTCGTATTTTATGCGGTCATTATAAGCCCTGCCATAACCCGCCTTAAAATCAAAAAATGACCTGTTTATAAAATCCAGATGATACGTAAGAGTATCTTTTTTTGTTATATTCCAAAATCCGGCAAAGGTCAAAGACCTTTCTGTTTTTTTGTCCTTATATGATATCTGGTGATTTTTGCCTATCTCCCATGCACCTTCAAACGTAAGCGTGTCATGCAGCCCGCCGCCCCTGGATATTTTAAATGTCAGCCTGTTCTGTTTGTCGGCCTGCCATGCGCCTTCCAGTTTTAATATACGCGTTGTCGTAGTATCATCCGGCATCTTCTGAATTATACTGAAAAGTAAGGAACCTGATTCCGCCCCTATAATCTCACCTGCCAGAACTATTTCGTTGCGGAATCCCTGTAAGGCACATTTATCAAAGGTAACTTTCAGGGCGTGATTTTCGGTTAACGACCACTTACCGCTTAATTTCAGCTGATACGGCAGGTTTAATTGCCGTGCTAACGCCCTGGAAGGCGATTTTATCTGGTAAATTAGCGAGTTCTTCTCTCCTATTTTAAACTCGCCGCTTACGACATAACGGAATTGCGAAGGACCGCGGCTCTTTGCGCCGTTTCGTACGATAAGCCTGTTATGAGGGTCTAATTCATATATAAGCCGCTGCATATCTTATTTTATCCCCCACATCCTTTTTAATTCCTGATTTATGTCCGCCTTCTCGCCTTCGCTGAGTTCGGCGGAGCGCAAGAAGCGCTTTTTCCCTGTTATCTTTTTAAAAAAGCTGTTAACAGACAATACATTTGCGCCCATTGCTCGGGCATGATTAATCACAAAATTATCCCGCGATAAGACCGCTGTCTTATTTAATCCATTAGCGCTCTTCAGCATATTCACTATCTCGGCATCAGCACTGACTCCCCTTGAGGTATATATATTCTTTATTAGGCCCATGTCCTCAATATCATGTCCGAATTCGCCCTTCCCGTCATACACAACATATATCCTGCATATGGATTTTTCACTGACCTGATATTTTCTCAGCGCCGCCTCCAGCGCTTTTCTTGCGCTTACCAGATCCTTATTAAGCTCGTTTTCGATCTCCGGGATCGCGTGTATTATATTATAACCGTCTACTATAAGAGTCTCTGTCATAAAACGCTCCGGGGTCAGACCCTCGTTATGTTAACTACGCCGCCGGGGTCTGACCCTGATCATTATACCTCAATTCATTTTTCTTGACAATGATTGTTTGCGCGGGTAATATTGGGTAATATTGGGGTCAGACCCTTATAATCAGGGTCTGACCCCAATATTACCCCAAAAAAGGAGCAATTATGATAAGGAAAATCCTTATAATTTTAGTCGCGATAATAGTTCTAGCCGCCGCTTCCCTGTATGTCTTCCGTACCAATATAAAACAGTACGTCCTTAATATGATCCTGAAATCTTTCCCTATTCCCAATGTTGCTCTGGCCGGCATCAATTTTGACGAAACTACGGGCAAACTCAACCTGGAAGACATAACAGTAAAAAACCCGCGTGGATTCCAAGGAAAATACATTATGGAAGCAACCTCCCTTGATATGAATATAAACGTCACGACAAAACCGTCTATGCGCCTCGACGTAAATAACATCAATATAACCAATCCTATATTCTATGTGGAGCGCTCAGCTGCGGGACGATGGAATTTTGAGGATCTTAACAAAAAAGAGGCAAAAGGCGACGAGTCGGCCGCAATAAAAGAAAGCGGCGGTTTTGACTTCATAAAAGCGGCCTTCGCCGAAGAAGAAGCAAAGTCCAAACTTTACCTGCCAAGCACTATAAATATTAAAAACGGCGTTGTCCATTTTCTGGATAATTTCGTGGCGCCGGGCCAGGGCCACCATATAGATATCTTCCCTGTGACAGGTACTGTCTCGTTCGTGCGTTCGGCTGACGAAAAAAATTACGAGCAGATCACATTTAACGGCTCGGCTAACTTAAACGGTAAGCCTGAGCGTACCATAAAAGGACAGTTTGAAATATACCCTATGCATAAGGCCCCCACCTATGCATGGCAATTCACAGCTTCAAACGTCCCGTTAGCCAGTCTGAAACCTTATCTGGACAGATATAGCCCTTTTATAGTAACCCAGGGTAATCTCAACATGAATTCGGATTTAAAGTCCACTGACGGCGCCATGGACGGAAATTACACCATGGAAATAATGGACCTGGTGTTCACTTTAAATCCCGAGAAAAGCGACATTTCTTTCCTGGAGACAAGTGTCCAAAAACTCACACTGTATCTTACTAATCAGCGCGGCAATGTCGTCATAGACTTCAAACAAAAAAGCGATTCAGAAGGAAACGTGCGCTGGGGACTGGGGCCGATAGCAAAAAGAGCCATAGGATTAATGGCTATAGATACGATCATAGACATAATCCAGAGAAGCCAGGGCGGAGGTGCCCCTGAACAAAATCTTCCGGGCGACATACCACCGGAGGTCATAGACATCTTCAAAAATATAATGAGGTAGAGTTTTATGAAAACTTTTACCAAAATTATCTCTATAGCAATATTCAGCGCATTTGTAGTGAGTATCCCGTTTTATTGCCTCTCCCAGAAAAATTCTGCCGAACTTGTCAATGAAGCCAAAGATTATATAAAACAGGGTAATAAAGAAAAGGCGGTCGAGGCGCTTGATCTTGCCTTTGAGACGGCTAATTCCGCCGGAGATATCAGCTCGCTTATGGAAATAGGCGACCTTTATATAAGCATAGACAAATCCCTTGAGGACAAAGCCATGAAGGCATGGTGCCAGGCAGGACGTTGGAGGTGCAAGTAATAAATGGCCAGGCAGCGCTGGAGCTCTAAATTAGGTATTATAATGGCCGTAGCGGGAAGTGCTGTCGGCCTGGGAAATTTCCTTAGGTTTCCGGTACAGGCTGCCAATAATGGCGGCGGCGCTTTCATAATACCGTATTTTGTATCGCTTTTACTCCTCGGCATACCGCTTATGTGGATTGAATGGGCCCTTGGCAGATACGGCGGCGGTTTTGAACATGGGACGGCGCCCGGAATATTTCACAGCCTCCTTGAGAAAAACCGATTCATAAAATACTTCGGCGTAATAGGCATATTCGGACCGCTGGTCATTTTTATATACTATACCTACATAGAGTCCTGGACGCTGGGCTACAGCGTTTTATCAATACTGGGGAATTATAAAGGCGTACAGGACCAGGCAACAATGCAAAGTTTCTTAAGCGCTTATCAAGGCCTTGAGAAGAATAATTTTTTCAACAGCCTCGCGCCTGCCTACTTCTTTTTCCTCATCACATTTATAGCCAATATGGCGGTTATCTATTACGGCATACGCGGCGGCATAGAAAAACTGTGCAATATAGCGATGCCCATTCTTTTTGTCTGCGGTTTTATAGTAATGGCCCGCGTTCTAACGCTGGGCGCACCTGACCCATCCAATCCCGGATGGAATGCATCCAATGGAATGGGATTTTTATGGAATCCTGATTTTTCCGCGCTGCTAAAACCAAAAGTATGGCTCGCTGCCGCCGGACAGATATTTTTTACCCTCAGTGTCGGCATAGGCGTAATTCTTACTTACGCTAGTTATCTTAAGAAGGGCGATGATGTAGTATTATCAGGACTTACCGCTGTCAGCACAAATGAATTGGCAGAAGTCATAATAGGCGGCAGTATAGTAATACCGGCCGCCTTCATATTTTTCGGCCCCATAGGGATAAAAGATATTGCGGCAAGCGGCGCTTTCAATTTAGGGTTTGTCACAATGCCGGTAATATTCCAGAAAATACTGTTTGGTGCATTTTTTGGCGCAATATGGTTCCTTCTTCTTTTTCTGGCAGGTATAACTTCGTCGGTGTCATTGGCACAACCGGCCATAGCATTCATGGAAGACGAATTCTGTTTGAGCCGTAAAAAGGCTGTAACAATCTTCGGCATTGCTTCATTCATATTCTGCCAGCCGGCAATATTCTTTCTCGGAAAAGGCGTACTCAATGAAATGGATTTCTGGGGCGGGACATTCTGCCTTGCGCTTTTTGCGACCATAGAGACAATACTCTTCACATGGGTATTCGGGATGGACAAAGCCTGGGATGAGATACATCGCGGTGCCGATATGCACATACCGAAGATATACCGTTTTATTATGAAATACGTCACGCCGTTATTTCTTATAATAATACTCGGCTGGTGGACCGTAAAAGACGGGATACCTACTTTACTTATGCGCGATGTTCAGGCCGCCGACAAACCGTATGTACTAGGCACGCGAATATTTCTTGTGGGCCTGTTCATATTGCTGTCGGTCCTGGTTAAGATAGCCTGGCAACGGAGAAAAGGGAAAAAATGAATACCGGCGGGACTATATTTCTGTCTTTATCATGGGGATTCATACTATTACTGACGGCGCTTTGTTTCTATAGAGTACTTAGGAAAAAGAAGGTTGATTAATGCGTCTGAGGCGAGCGTGCTGAATAATAATGAGTAGTATAGTCTATGTCTTTGTGGGCATCAAAGAAAGAATCGCCTTTATCAACATATTCGTTTATTCTTACCTTGAGTTTTGCCACTGCCTCAGTCTGAGTATTACCGTTTGAGTAGATATCCAATTCCGGAGAACAGGCTATATAGATGTTGTCATCCCCCCTGTATATCTCTATATCTACATAAAATTTCATTCTGTCTTTCCCTGATCAACCCTTCGACAAAGCTCAGGGTTGATGCTGAGCGCCGTCGAATGCATCAAGCGCTTCTATTTTTAAGAGGCGCTCCCAGTCTCCGTCAATATCTTTCTGGATCTGGGCTGCGACAACCGCATATTCTTCTTTGACAAGATGGCTGAATCTGGTCTGCCTCGACAGCCATTCCGTAACGGGTACTTTGGTCTTCGGCTTGTAAGTTATTTTTAATTTGCCGTTTACTATTTCATATAAAGGCCAGAAACATGTATCGACCGCCAGTCTTGAGATCTCCACCGTATCCTCCTGCGGAAAACCCCACCCTCTGTGGCACATGGATATCACGTTTAGAAAAGCCGGGCCGTCGGCCAGAAACGCTTTTTCTGATTTTGTTATAAGGTCGTTCCAGTGCGATACAGAACCTGTCGCTACATAAGGTATCCTGTGCGCCGCAACAATGGCAGTCAGGTCTTTACGGCGCTGAGATTTGCCGTAACTTTTTTCCCCTGACGGCGCGGTTGTCGTCGAAGCGCCCCTCGGCGTCGCGCCCGAACGCTGAACGCCGGTGTTCATATACGCCTGATTGTCATAACAGACGTATACGAATTTGTGGCCTCTCTCCAGAGCACCGGACAGTGATTGCAGCCCTATATCGTAAGTACCACCGTCGCCGCCGAATGCCACAAATTTAATATCTTTTGTAATCTTACCTTGTTTCTTCAGGGCCCTGTAAGCCGTTTCAACGCCGCTTATTGTTGCGGCCGCGTTTTCAAAAGCATTATGAATAAAAGGAACCTCCCATGCGGTATAAGGATATATACTCGTGCCCACTTCAAGGCAACCCGTTGCGGCGGCGACTACTACGGGGTCTTTTGTCCCCATGAGGACCTGCCTGACTACAATAGATGCCCCGCAACCCGCGCACAGCCTGTGCCCGCTTGAAAGCCGTTCCGGTATGGTCTTTGAAAGTTCTTTCAGATTTGCCATTATTCTCTCACTCCGATAAACTGGATCTTTTCTTTTACTTTGCCGGTTTTTGCGATATCAATAAGCTGCCTGAATATTGCTTCTATGTCGGACTCAAATATATCCCTTCCGCCAAGTCCGTAGATGCAATTTATTATTGAAGGATGTGACTTTTCATCATAAAAAGCCGCTTCTACTTCAGTGAAGAGCGGCCCGCCCTGACTGGAAAATGATTCGCTCCTGTCAAAAACCGCCAGCGCTTTTACGCCGGACAAACTTTTTGTTATTGCATCTTTGGGAAATGGCCTGAAGACGCGGGGTTTCAGCAAACCTACCTTATGGCCCTCTTTTCTGAGTTTATCAACTACCCCGCGTGCCGTGCCTGCCGTTGAACTTAACACGCATATAGCGATTTCCGCATCGTCAAGTTTATATCCATCCGTGAGATTATGTTTTTTGCCGAACGTCTTTTCAAACGCGCTAAATACCTCCGGGATTACTGTGAGGGCGTTTCTCATCCCCTGAGACTGCTGCCTTTTGTGTTCGAAATAGAAGTCCTGCAGATCCAGCGGCCCGGTAGTAGACGGATTCCCTATGTCCAAAAGTGAAAACCTGGGTTTATATTCTCCGATAAAATCTTTTACCATTTTGTCATCAAAAAGTTGTACGCCTTCCACAGCGTGGCTTGTTATGAAACCATCCTGGCATACCATAATAGGAAGCAATACGTCGCGGTGCTCGGCGATTCTGACGGCCATAATCGTGCTTTCGTAGACTTCCTGCGCATTTTCGCAGTAAATCTGTATCCAGCCGGAATCCCTCGCACCCATAGTATCCGAATGATCACAATGTATATTAATAGGGCCTGATAACGCCCTGTTTACCACAGGCATTACTATGGGTAATCTGGTTGAAGCGGCTATATAAACGATTTCCCACATAAGGGCAAGGCCGTTTGCCGACGTCGCTGTCATAGTCCGCACACCGGCAGCTGCCGCGCCTACGCAGGCGCTCATTGCGCTGTGCTCTGACTCAACCGGGATCATCTCGGTCTTTACCTTGCCGTCAGCGACGTACTGTGAAAAACTCATTACTATTTCTGTCTGCGGCGTTATCGGGTATGCGGCCACGACATCCGGCTCAATCTGTTTCATGGCGTATGCGGCCGCCTGGTCTCCTGTAAATGGTACTAATTTAATATTGCCCAAAGTTACCTATTCTCCTTTTCCATCTTTATACACTTAACAGGGCAAACGGACGCGCATATTCCGCAGCCCTTACAATAATCAAGGTCAAAACCTGTCATCTTACCGTCTTTAGTCTTTATCGCTGAATCCGGGCAATATGCCCAGCATATCATGCAGTTGATGCACTTGGCCTCATCGCGTACCGGGCAGAATGTCCTCCACTCGCCGGTCTTATATGCCTTGGCCGTTCCGCCTTTCTCTATAAGCCCGCCTATGGGGATATCTTTCCATCCCTTTTGATGTTTTACATCTGCCATCCTTAACCTACCTTCACTTCGTTATATGCCCTTTTTATGGCCTCTAAATTTGACTCTGTCTTCTTCTCGCCTATTTTTTTCAGGAACTTATTTTTTATCTTTTCCTGTATAGCTTCCACCGAAACAACCGGGACAACTTTTAAAAGCGCGCCCAGCATCGGCGTATTTGTCATAGGGACTTTTATTGTATCAAGCGCTATTTTGGTAGCGTCAACAACCGCCACTTTACCGGTAACGTAACCCAATTTTTTCCTTATATCGGCTGCGGACTCGTGGGTATTTATAACCAGAATACCGTTCTCCGGAAGGCCTTCTAAAACTTCCTGC
This sequence comes from uncultured Planctomycetia bacterium, assembly GCA_964365575.1. GTDB lineage: Bacteria > Omnitrophota > Gorgyraeia > JAHIPI01 > JAHIPI01 > CAYIQH01. The sequence goes on from CAYIQH010000012.1 coordinate 15,971, forward strand.
GTAAGGAGGGTAGAATCTATAACGACTACGGCATCCGGATTAGTTACGCTTGAATGAACATTTATGGGCTTATCGCTGATTCGCGTATATGCACGTATGGGAGCGCCGGCTCTTTCCGGCCCGTATTCGGGGAACGCCTGGATAAATTTTCCCGCATCCAGCGCTGCTTCAGCTAAAAATTGTGCTGCAGTTTTGGCACCCTGACCGCCTCTTCCGTGCCACCTTACCTCAATCAACTCCTTCATCTTCTTCTATACTCTCTCTCTACGACTTCTTCAGATAAAAATCCATATATGCGATATCGGCCAGAAGTGTTACAATGGCGCTTGATATAGCCATGACGATAGCCGCTATATAGCCGCCTGCCTGTTTAAGCGGTATCGCTAAAATACCTGTTATAAAAGACGCCAGAAACATAACTACAATAGCTACCAGTATTAATATGATCAATATACCCAAAATTTGCAGAAAATTGGAAACAGTAATTGAGACACCTTTTCTGATTGCCGCAACGGCCCCTAATTCGCTGCCTACCAATGCATAAGCAGGGAGGATAAGCAAGATAACCATACCAATAATAAATATCAGGCCCAGAATCACGAATAGAGTTTTCAAGGCCGGGACAAGAAGAGGTAGCGCTCCGAAAAACAATATCCCCCACCCCAGTACTATTACTACTGTAATAAGAACCAGGCCCAGCATGCGCAGAAAATATTTGCTGCAATTACTTATAAAGGAGGCTAAATTTGCGGAACCGGTCTTGACCAGATCCCTTATGTACGCTACAATGCCGCCCTGCACAAATACAGCCGCTAAAAAGAACACTAGACCCATTCCGAGAACAGTGAAGGATTTCTTAAGATCCATTTCGGCGCTTACCGGGGCAGGTATTATTATCAAATTGATGATATTTACGATAATATTGAATACCCCTATAACGATGAAAACCTTTACCGCCGCCATACTTAACATAAATGCCTTCTTTATAGAATCCATCATCACCCACCCCCGAATTTTTATGTGCAAAAATTCGTCCCGGGTTCCGCCATGGCGGGACGAGGGACTACCTTAATTAATATCTGCAATATTTTATCAAAAGAGGCACGCTAAGTCAAATCAATTCTTCGACGCGTCTCGGACTTCAGTCCGAGACTTGCTCAGAATTGATACTGAGCATAGTCGAAGTATCAAATCTCAAGCCGGCCTTCAATAGCCTTCATCAAAGTTGCCTGGTCGGCGTATTTTAGATCGCTGCCTACCGGTATGCCATAGGCAAGTCGAGTCATCTTTATCTTATAAGGCCTGAGAACCTTCGCTATATAAAGCGCTGTTGTCTCCCCTTCCGTATCGGAATTGGTCGCTATAAGCACTTCTCTTATTTTGTCTTTTTTGACGCGCTCTATGAGTTCTTTTATCTTAAGCGATTCCGGGCCGACTCCGTCCAGGGGTGAAAGCCTGCCTAAAAGCACATGATATACGCCGTTAAATTTACCGGCTTTTTCCATAGCCGAAACGTCATTAGGCTCCTCCGCTACACATATAATGCCTTTATCGCGGCTTCCGTCCTGACATATAAGGCAGGTATCTCCCTCGCTGAGATTATTACACACTTTGCAAAAACGTATGGTAGATTTAACCTTCAGGATAGAATCCGCAAGCCGTTCCGCTTCTTCGTACGACAATTTAAGTATGTAGAATGCAAGCCGCTCTGCGGTCTTTGTGCCTATACCGGGCATCCTGGAAAACTCTTTTATGAGGCTTTGTATGGAGCGTGCGTAACTAAGCTTGTTCATTTCTCGCGTTATCTTCTCTTACTTTGATGATCTTGCCGTTAAAAATATCTAATGCGGATTGTATGAGGGAGCTGCCTTCGGAATCTACGGCATGCCCATTTGCACTGTTAGTTGTTTCGTTCTGTTCTACCGTAATAAACTTTATCTGAATACTCTGCCCGATGATCTGGGATATGATTCCTTCGACAAATTTTTTATTATTGGCGTGTTCGAGTGTTTCCTTATGAAAATTAAATTTCCTGGCAAATCCCAATACTATAAAAGACCCTTCTATCCCCACAATATCGCCTTCCAGTAAATATGACGCTAACGATATCTTCTTGCCTTTTATCTCCTGAAGGATTGCCGGCCACATCTTTCTCACTTTTTCAAGCATCAGCGGTTCATTTGTATTGTCCGCAATATCTTCGGGCATTGCCTTTTCTGCCGGCGGTTCGGCATTTTTTTCTTGTATTTTCATCAGTTGCGGCGGTGTCGCCGCGGCAGGAGGTGGGATTTTTCTCTCAAGGCGCGGCATATCCTGCCCG
>CAYIQH010000013.1:0-17400 GCA_964365575.1 uncultured Planctomycetia bacterium
TTGTATCGGGTGAGGGTTTCTTTAATTTTACATCGTCGATGTAGATAGTTCCGCCGGCCTCGGGATTGTCAAATGTAAATGCGACGGCTGTGAGTCGTGTTAAATCTATTCCCTGAGAAGTAAAAGCGGAAAGGGGTATATTTATTTCCTGCCACGTATCGGAGAGGGCAACATAACCTCTTACATCTACTCCGGTTGTGCCGTAGGGATAGTTAACTTCGTCCAATTTAATTTTGAAATCGGTATTCTTTTTGAAATATTTGTCCATCATTTCGTATAGGAACTGGTAGGCCTTGGCTTCCTGTGACACTACAGGCGGAGCTGTGGCGTAGCCGCCGATATCTCCTCCGCCTTGACCTTGTCCGATACAAGGTGAAGAAGAATCTAAGCGAAAGTCTCCGTTTAAGGCATCTTCAAATAACGGATCTCCCGAGATGTTATTATTTATGTCTGTGAGGTCGAATTCGACACCGTCTGAATCAAGCCAATAGTTATAAAAATTATTCCAGATGTCGTTGTGATGGATGTTGGATTTGCGGCTATCAAATAAAGGGTCATCACGGTAGGCCAAAAATATGCCCGCGTAAATACCATTAACGATTATATTATTTACAATCTCGGGATTTTCTTTATGCATGCGGAGAATTATGCCATATCCGTCGTTGTAAAGGGCATTATTCTTTATTCTGCCGTTAATCGCTCCACCGAAGGCTTGGCTAAAATAATAAATGCCGCAATCGGTGTTTTGGATGAGATTGCCTTCTATTTGAGGAGAGACATCGGAATTTTCATACATATTCCATATCTGAATGCCGTTGCCGTAGCGTTCCAACTCGGGTAGAATATTATCTAAATCGGGCTTAATGACGCAGTTTTGTATAGTAGGTGATGAATTAATGGCAGTAATCCCGGCATCCTGCGCCAATTGCCAGCCTGCATAATAAGTATTTGTATAGGAGGTAAAATTGCCTTGTGGGAATACTACCGTAATATCTTTTAAGGTAGCTGAAGTGTCTTTGAATAATACATTGCCGTAGAGCTCGACTTGGTTGTAGGCTTCCCCTTCAACGCGGACGCCATCCTTCATCACAATATCTTCGGCGTATGTGCCCGAAAACAAAAAGACCGTGTCGCCTGACACGGCCTGATTTATTGCACTTTGGATACTCTCGCCCGGATGTACTTCTATTGTAGCGGCATACGCTGCATTAATTAAACCTATTATTAAGAGCAAAAAGAAAAAACTAACCCTAACTTTATGCCTGGTCATCTCGCACCTGTGGGTTAACCGCTATCAATATAGTCCCAATATTACCCGTGAATCGGCTTGCCGAAAACGGCTTTTGCGGCATCGCACGCTATTTCCGAAAGTGTCGGATGCGCGTGCACCGCTCTCGCTATATCGTCCACCGTAAGGCCTGCGGTTTTCGCCAGAACAAATTCGTGTATTATCTCGGTAGCACCCTCGCCTATTATATAAACTCCGAGCAATTTTCTAGTATTTTTGTCAGCGATCATTTTTATGAAACCTTCGTCGCTGCGATTGATAACGGCTTTACTGTTTGCTTTAAAGAAATGTTTCGATACTGCGGCGTCATAACCTTTTTCTCTGGCCTCGCCTTCGGTAAGGCCTACGCCTGCTACTTGCGGCTCAGTGAATATAACGTGCGGAATAGCATCGTAATCTATAGTTTCGCCTTTTACGCCGGCTATGTCTTCGGCCGCTATAATACCTTCTTTATAAGCAACGTGTGCATACATCGGAGTATTCAGGGCGTCCCCTACGGCATAAATATTTTTTACGTTTGTCCTCATCTTCTCGTCTGCCGTTATGAAGCCTCCCTCCGTCTTAACGCCTGCTTTTTCCAGCCCAAGTCCTTCTGTATTTGGTTTTCTGCCTGCCGCGACCAGAACGGATTCAAATGCAGCTGTATTTTCAGCTTTTGTATTTGTGAGTACCCCAATCCCTCTTTTTGTAAAACTCCTTTCGAGGGCTTTTGATATTTCTTCGTCCTTAAACGGCAGGATATGCGGCAGTATCTCTACTATGGTGACTTTTGTTCCCAGTAATGAAAACATAGATGCGAGTTCTACGCCTATGGCACCCGCTCCTATTACAAGCATCGTCTTTGGCAATACCTCTAATCTTATAGCCTCGGTGCTCGTAAAAATGTTTTTACCGTCTAACATCACATTCGGAACTACCTTCGGGCTTGAACCGACGGCTATAATTATATTATCTGCCTCTATTTCTTCTCTGCTGTTTTTGGATTCAATCTCTATTCTCTTATCTGAGAGCAGCCTGGCCCTGCCGGCAATAAACTCTATCCTGTTTTTCTTAAAGAGGCCTTTTAAACCATTTCTAAGGACACTCGATATATTTTGAGAAACTGCCACGATCTTTTTCATGTCCGGAGGCCTTGCATCCGCCTCCAATCCGTATATATCCGCTTTTTTAATTGCAGAAAAAATTGAAGCGCTGTTTATAAGCGACTTTACAGGCACGCATCCTTCATTAAGGCAAACTCCGCCCAGCCGTGTTTCGTCAATGTCAATCACCGAGACACGCTTACCGAGCTGAGCAAGCCTTATTGCAGCTACGTACCCGCCCGGACCAGAGCCTATTATGACAATTTCGCGTTTATCCGGCATGATTATCTCCTAAAGCCCTTATAGAAAAACCTTCTCAGGACCCTGCCTCTATCGTCAAATTTGATGCCTTCTTTTTTAAGAAGTTTTGCCTTGAGCCGGGCCCCTTTCTTAAATCCCCCTAAACAGCCGTCCGAACATACGACCCGGTGACAGGGTATCGTAATAAGAAAAGGGTTGCCTGCCAGGGTAATCCCTATTGCCCTTGATGCTTCTTTATAGCCTGCAATTTCCGCGACCTTTTTATAGGAGGCCACCTTGCCGCGCGGAATTTCATTGACCGCGAGCAATACCTTTAACTGGAATTCTGAAAGGTGTTCCTTTTTATTCCGGGGCATTATCTGTGAATCCCGTCTGATGGGATTCACATCGATTTTAGTGCTGTTTGCATTAAAGGAAGAATCGCTTCGGTCTCGTCTTTTGTTACGCGGCCCAGCTTCGCAAATCTCCATTCGCCTTCCGGCCCCACATTTTCTCGGGATAACTGCAATTTCTTTTCACCGTTATTATATGAAAATACACCCACGGTTACCCGGGTACCGTCAAATTCTTTCGTTTCGTAAAATACCTTTTTATCCAGACTTGCATCGTACGGCATGTAACCCTCCACTTGTTAAGTTATGTTTCTGTTTACTTCTCCCTCACTATTATATCAAATAAATCCGGGAAAAGTTTATTTAAAAATATAAATCCCTTGGCCATAACGCCCATATTTATTTCCCGTCGCGGCCTTCTGATCACGCCCAATATGACCTCGGCGACGGCGATTACTTTAAAATTAGTCAGCGCGTGATGTTTAACATCAGTATCAAGTTCTATTTTCTTGGAAAACTTGGTGCGCACGGAAGGAGGCCTGATTACGGATACTTTTATATTATATTTAGCGACCTCCAGGCGAAGGCTTTCCATAAAGCCTTCCATGCCGTATTTCGAGGCGCAATAAAGAGACCTATACGGCGCAGCGCCCTTGCCGAGTATTGAACTGATGTTTATAATGTGGCCTGATTTTTGCCTTATCATATGCGGCAGAACATTGTGGGTAACCCTTATGGTGCCTAAAAGGTTTATATTGATGACATCTTCCGCCTTTTTTATATCCATATCCATTACCCTGCCTACATAACTTATTGCCGCATTATTTATAAGAACGTCTATTCTGCCGTATTTTTTTATGACCTCCTCAACAAGATGCTTAACGTCGCCCTCGTTTGATATGTCGGTAGCAACCGCAAGGTGTTTTTTAGCCCCGCCCGTCAGGTTGCATAGAATCCTTTCCAATATTTCTTTTCTTCTTGCCGCTAAAACAACTATAGCGCCCTTTTTCGCCAGGAGAAGGGCAGTCTTCCGTCCTATGCCGTCCGAAGCGCCGGTAACTATTATTACCTTGCTTTCTATACCAGCCATTTTATTTCCCGCCCAGTTTATTCATGTCACATATGCCTATCTTTAAAGTCGTCTTGGAAGGATTGGATTGCCAGGGCCACAAGGCAACATACATATATTTATCGGCACCTTCATCCTTTACGTAGAACGACTGTTCGCGTCTTAAGCCGCCTATAAGATCCACTATTTTCTGTATCTTTCTGTCAAATCTCACGTCTTTGCCGGCAGGCTTAAGAGGGTCGCCTATATTTTCTTTCAATATAGAAGCCAGCTTTACTGTATCCTTGGACATGAAAACGGCCTCAAAATACTCGTTAGTGTCGGATGGGGTCCTTATCTCCAGATTTACCGCACTTTTAATATCATCGATGATTTTCATTTTTTGTCCTCACTGGTTTAAACACTGAATCTTATATTCAATATATCGCCGTCCTCTACGATATAATCTTTACCCTTTACCATAAGGCGGCCGGCTTCTTTCACTTTGTGTTCGCTTCTTAACTCCGCCATATCTTTATATTTTATGACTTCGGCCCTTATGAATCCCCGTTCTAAGTCTGTATGTATTGCGCCTGCGGCTTCCGGAGCGGCGCTGCCCATTTTTATCATCCAGGCCCTGACCTCATCATCGCCGCCTGTGAAAAACGATATCAGGCCCAGTGCCTCATAAAGAAGCCGCGTCAATTTATCTATAGCCGGCTCATCTATCCCCAGTTCTTTCAAAAAAGTGTCTCTTTCTTCTTTTGAATCCAGCCCCGCAAGTTCGTCTTCTATCTTTGCCGAAACCTGCGCGACATATATACCTTGCGCCTTATATTTTTCCACCAGATCCTTCGGCAGCACCGGTTTTTTTACATCATCTTCGCCGACATTCAGCACAATAAGCAGCGGCTTAAGCGTAATAAACGGGTAGCTCGATATGATCTTCTTCGTTTCCTTTTCAATAGTAAGGCTCCGTAAAGGGAGGCTGTTTTCCAGCTGATTTTTAAAACCGGCAAGCAGATTCTTTTCTTTCTCCTCGTCCTTCCCGCTTCTTCGCCTTACATCTTTTTCTATGCGCTCCAGCCTCTTCTCCACAAATACGAGGTCGCTTAAAATCAATTCCGTATTAATGGAGTCTATGTCTCTTATGGCATCAACCGAGCCCTCGGCGTGATATACCTTATCGTCTTTAAATGCCCTTACTATATGGCATATCGCGTCTGCGTCGTTAAGATGTTCAAAGAGCGCGCCAGTTTTTATATACTCGCCTTCTATCTTAGGCATAAGAATAGCTTCTATATGCGCTGGTGTCCTTTTTTTGGGTGAATAAACCGCTACAAGCACATCCAGCCTCGGATCGCGCACCGCGACTATACCTTTCACCGGCGCTCTCAGTTTCTCCGGATCTGTTTCCGAAAGATCTACGCCCGTAAGCAGCCTGAATATCGTTTTTTTGCCGACCTGCGGCAACCCTATAATCCCTATTTTCATTTTACAAAGTCCAGTAAGTCGAGGCCTATTTTCTGAAACAATTCCTGTAATTTTCCCGTGGGCAGGCCCACTACATTATAAAACGATCCTTTTATATCGTCAAATATTATAGAGCCCACCCCTTCTATGGAAAAACCGCCTGCTTTATCATAAGGGCCTAATAAGTTAAAATATTTTTCTATATCCTTTTCAGGGATCTTTTTTATTTTCAGTGATGTAAGATCAAAACCACCTGTCTGCCTGCTGCTATCGGCATCAATAACATATAGACCTGAATAAACTAAAATTCTATTTCCACTAAACCCGCGCAGTATTTTTTTAGCATCCCTCTTATTCCGCGGTTTTCCTATGAGCTTGCCCTTGAAAAGAACAAGGGTATCAACGCCCAGGATCACGCCGCTCTTTACACGCCCGAAAATTGCCTTGGCTTTCATCCGGGCATTATACATCACGATGGCCTGAGGCTTTTTGGGCGACATATGAATTTCTTTTACGCTGCTCGGCATGACAACATGACGGATACCGCAGGAATTCAATATGGCGGATCTTGCCTTTGATTGCGACGCAAGAATGATCTGCCTCATAAATTATCTCCGCATAAATAACCGGTTGAAAACGCGGCCTGCATATTATAGCCTCCGGTCTTGGCATCTACGTCTATTACTTCGCCCGCAAAAAATAATCCCTTGACCAGCCTCGATTCCATAGTCTGCGGATTTATTTCTTTTGTGTCCACACCGCCCCTTGTCACGATGGCCTCTTCTATCGGCCGTGTCTTCGTAATGCCAAATCTCAGATCCGTAAGGCCCTCCGTGATATGGCGCCTTTCATCAACCGTTATCTGGTGAGATTTCTTATCTTTCGTGAGATTGCAGTAATCTATAAAACCGTCCACCATTTTTGACGGCAGCATCTCTGTCAGTACATTTTTTAGTGTCCTGTTGGGGCTTTTTGAAAACTCCCTGAGCAGACGATTGTCCAGTTTCTCCGCGTCAAGAGCCGGTTTCAGGTTCAATGAAACGGCTACGTCTTTTTTGGCATCCAGAAAGTCATACGCTTCCGCGCTCAGGTCCAGTATTATCGGACCGCTTAGGCCAAAATGTGTAAAGAGCATATCACCGAAACTTTCTGTTTTTTTTCTGCCGCCGGTAACAATCGCGGCCTTAACGTTATCCAGTGAAATCCCCTGCCATTTCCTGGGCAGATCAGATTCGGTGACAAGCGGTACCAGAGCCGGTTTAGGCGAAACAACTTTGTGCCCGAGACGCGCTGCCATGTCAAAACCAAATCCTGTTGAGCCGGTTTGGGGATACGATAATCCGCCGGTACATATTGCTATTGATTCCGCCGTATATTCATTCCTCCCCATAAGCGACACTTTTTTTGTGCCGTTTTTATCTACCGTGATGCTTTTTACTTCACATGATAATAAAACTCTTACTTTACCTTCATTCATATATTTCTTTAAAGCATCAAGTATATCTTTTGACCTGTCAGACTCAGGAAACACTCTTTTGCCGCGTTCTGTCTTAAGCCGAACGCCGTATTTTTCAAAAAAGCCCATTAACTCTTTACTGAATACTCTTGCAAAAGCATTTCGTAAGAACAAGCCGCTTTTGCCGAAATTAGCCAGATAATCGTTTATGTCGCCGGTGTTTGTTATATTGCAACGGCCTTTACCCGAAATAAGGAGCTTTCTGCCCAATATATCATTCTTCTCTACCAGCAATACGCTTCTGCCCCGTTCAGCTGCCCTTCCTGCCGCCATCATCCCGGCAGGGCCGCCTCCTATTACTACAGCATTAAAATTCTCTTTATTCATAGAATATCATGACAGGGACGTTCCCCAAAGGGACACCCTTCAAACGTCATGTTATAAGCGTGATGACCGAAGGGTGTCCCTTTGGGGAACGTCCCTATAATCTTTGACAATTTATTTTCCCGCCCTTACTAATCTTTCGGCCTCGTACCAGTCCTCTTTATCATGGCCGGGCTTCGCGCCTCTTTTCTGATACAGCTCATATGCCTTCTTTGCCACCTTATCAAGATACTCTTTGGATGATAAGCCCGGGGTTTTTGAAGTGCCCGTCTCCGAACCTAAATAAATCGTGTCCTTCGTCTTCATGGTTATCGCCATATTTTCACCCCGATTTGCCCTCTATTGCTCGTGCGCAAATCGCCCCGAGCGAAGTCGAGGGGCTACCTATTTAACCTTTATTTCCAATTTTATATCAAAATCCGCACTTTTATGCGGTTCAATACTTAAATGCCAGTTAGGCACTATGACAGACCCCTGATAATTTTCTTCGTAAGCCTTTTCTGACTGCGAAACTGTCTTTATCGGAAATCTCCACAATGTGCATTCTTTTGAAAAAGACGCGGAAAATCCAAGTTCCCCTCCGCTGTCACGAACCTCCAGCTTTTCCAGCCTTTCATTTGTACCCCGCGAAAGGAGCGTCATATCTTTTTCTTTCTTCCTGCCCAAACCTAAAATATAAGCATACCGCGAAGAATCTGCGTCGGGCATTATAAACGCCATTTCCGCACCAAACCACATCTTCTTCTTTTTCTTGCCTAAATTGATGATATTATACGAAACATTCAGAGTGGCGCCATTTAGGACTATTTCCTTCTGAATGCGCACAGGCGTACCGTCTACCACGCCTTCCCGTTCCATCACGACTCCGGGCCTGTTTTTATCTTTAGTCATTTTAAATTCGTATATCGAGCCGGCAAAATCACCGTCTTCCGTATATTCCATCCCCTCAAAACCTTCAGGCGTAGTATCTTCTCCGAAAAAGTGGTCTATAAACATCGCTTTTCTGCACACGTCATAAATAAGCCCTGTTATTATGCCATTCGCGGCCTTCGCCTTGTCATGTATGCTGGCGTGCTCGTCTGGTGCCTCTTCTTTCTTAGCTATTATATCTTTATGATACGCTTCTTTTCTGCGGGTTAACACATTTAGAATATTAACTGCTTTGTTTTTGACGTCCATCTCTACGATACTACCCCCGGCTGACGGTTTAACACAGAGCCACATATCTTTATTATGCAAAATTGCCTCATCAAAACCGTCTACGTCAAAATCTATTGTCTCACTATATGCCCCTGCTATACCTCTAATTTTTTCATAAATATTTTCGGCTTTAATAAGATGCTCGTAAACGGCCTTTCTGAGATGGTAAAGATAGAGACCCCCGAAGACGCCGTGCCAATAAGAACAGTTGCACTGGCCTTTGTACAACTCGATGTAGGCTTCTTTTAGTTTACCGTCGGATGCGCCACCCGCCTTCTCGAGCAGGTTGCTGATATAAAGCATCCTTTTATGCATTTGATTGGACTCATCATACTTGGCCAGGAAATTTCTGAAAAACCCGCCTCTTATGAATGGGCCGTAACGTTCATATTTATTTCCCCGCTTAATCTCTTCTTTGATTTCATGTAGTTCCCGAGATGCGTCAGCCGGAAGGGCCCATTCCAGCATCTCTTCGTATGAAGCCGTGGGAAGATATGCCCTGCCGGACGGTTTATTGTCTTTTATGCATTCCGAAACAGTGCGCGTTATAAGCCAGCTGCTGTTTTTTGACAAATTATCTAAAAACCTTACAAGCCATCTGTCGTCATAAACCCACTTATAAGTACCAGGCCATTCGCCGAATTTTTCGGCATCGTCGCCGTATGTGAATATTACGTTTTCTTTATTCCCTTGGGCTATCTGCTTCATATATGAAATAGGCTTGTCAGGCTCGCTGAAAGGGATGATATACCTCAGCTCCTTATCGGAAGGGAATATGCGCACGGAAGAACCGTTATCCTCCGATATAAAATAACCATAGGTCTCTTCTTTCTTCATACCTGTGTACAAAAAGTGCATATCGTCGAGGACTATATATTCTACACCGCTCTTCGCAAGGCTCGAAACCAGTTCCGGCTCCCATACCCTTTCGGCTACCCATGCACCTTTCGGCTCCACGCCAAAATGGGATTTTATATACCGCCGCATCATGGATATCTGACCGATTCTATCCGCCTCCGGAATAATAGGGAGTATCGGCTCATAGAAACCTCCCCCGATAATTTCAACCTGGCCCCTTTTTACAAGTTTGCCGATCGTATCAAATATATCCGGCGTATTTTTTTCAAACCACTCAAGCAGGCAGCCTGAAAAATGCATGCTCATCTTAAGATCCGGGTAACGGGAAACGATATCCAGAAAAGGTTTATAACAATTATCGTGGACACGCTTCATGACATTTTCAAAATTGCCCACAGGCTGGTGAAAATGAATTATCAGTAATAAATCTGCTCTCATTACCTTCGGCCTGACATCTTTCTGTAAAGCGATATGTACTCGCGGGCAGAACGCTTCCACGAGAAGTCAGCCTCCATGCCGCGTATCTGGAGTTCTCTCCATTTTTTGTCGTTTTTAAAAACCTTCAACGCATTCTTTACTGATTCCAGGAAAGTGTCTGCGTCGGCATTCGTGAATTTGAAGCCGTTGCCGCCTTCGGGATCCGATGCATAGTCTATTATCGTATCATCCAATCCACCTGTCGCCCTCACTATGGGAATAGTGCCATACTTTAAGCTGTACATCTGATTAAGGCCGCACGGTTCATACCTGGAAGGCATGAGGAACATGTCAACGCCCGCTTCTATCTGATGAGCCAGCTTATTATCAAAACCGATCATTATGCCAACTTTTCCCTGCTGTTTTTTGGCGATGTCCGCAAATATCTTCTCGTATTTCACGTCGCCGGTACCCAGCAGAATAAAGCCGGCGCCCATTTTCAGGACCTTATCAAGGATATCATACATGAGGTCTATTCCTTTTTGTTCTGCAAGCCTTCCGACATAGCCTAGAACGGGGCTTGAAAGAGGCAGGGTCATCTTCATCTGTTTCAATAACGCATCTTTGCATTCTGACTTATTTTCAATGGTCTTCGTGCTGTAATTCACGGGGATTAGCGCATCTTTTTCCGGGCTCCAGTGTTCATAATCGGCTCCGTTCAGTATGCCGTAGAGGTCCTGCTCGCGGGTCTTTAATAATCCGTCGAGGCCACAACCGTATTCCGGCGTCAGGATTTCCTTAGCATACCTCTTGCTTACGGTACTGACAGCGTCCGAATAAAGTATGCCTGATTTCATAAAGTTCAGTTTACCGTAAAATTCAAGGGCATACATCGTAAAAAATTCTTCCGGGATACCTATCTCATGAATGACTTCCGGGCCGAAAAGCCCCTGATAAGCCAGATTGTGTACCGTGAAAAGGACTTTAGCCTTACTCAAAGGATGTTCTTCTTCAAAATAGATATTCTTATAAAGCGGAATAAGCGCAGTCTGCCAGTCATTAAGATGTATTACGTCCGGATAAAAACCTATATTTACCAGTGTCGCTAAAATAGCTTTGGAAAAAAATCCGAATCTCTTAGCATTATCTTCGTAATCGCCCTGCGGAGTTCCGTATAAGGCATCCCTGTAAAAATACCCGTCATGCTGTATAAAATAGAATTTTACGCCTTTTATATCCGCTTCCAATAAGGTAAACGGCTCCAGCCCTCCCAGAATAGCCGGCTCGTTTATGTCTGCCACTTTTTTCACCGTAAAATTCTTATCTTTGGTTATCTTGTAAAACGGCGATATTACCCGAACATCGCAATCCTCAGCCTCTTTAAGCGCATAAGGAAGGGCTCCTGCGACATCCGCTAGGCCGCCTGTCTTTGAAAATGGCACTACCTCCGACGAAGCTATCAATATTTTCATCCTTCGACTCCTTTCACTCGCTCAGGATGAACCCTGAGCCTGTCGAATGGGTTCATACACTCCACTCCTCTATTATCTGTTTTTTATCCGGAACATTCACGGAAATAAAACGGTTTCTGGGCCAGGACTCGGCTATGGTGCCGTCCACATCCACCAAAATCACGAAGTCAATCTCCCTCCCACTGCCCATTTTTAAATCTGCGAAAGATATCGCCGCTTCCATTATATTATTAAACGCGTAGCCGGCGAATTCCTTCCTTCCTGTCTCCCTGCCGTTTTCGTCAACAAATACTATACTGCCGCTCCCGTTTTTTGCAAGAGGCATCAATATGTGTGTGTGGGCCGGCGTTAATATCTTGAAGATTATTTTTATACGCTCCGCTTCTTTATCGCGCGCAGTTACGTTCGCGTCTATCCTCACATAAAGATGCCCCTCATCATAACCGTAATAGAATGCCTTGACTATGCTTTCACGGCCGAACATGGTACTGCCTTTTTCGTTTACATCATAGTGCCCGGCCATTTCCCACTCATAAAAAGAATCAGCATAGCCGTTTATATTCGGAGTAAATGAAAAGGCCGGTTCGCGCCGCGGTTTCCCCTTTTCCAGTATGACTATCGGTTCCTTAAGATAAGCGGGGATGGATTTCCCGATTATCTTATATACATTCATAAGATGCATGCGGAAAAGATTATCAAATATGCTGTCGTTTTCGGAAGTAAAATCATCGCCGTACCACCAGAACCAGTCGCTCGACTCAGCGGCATAGATCTCTTCCCATGCCTGCTTATTATAAGGATCATTTTTGACCAGCATTTCCCGTGTCTTGCCGAGCAATTCCCAGGCCCTGTCCTTTTCGCGGCTTCCTATCCAGATATTGAAATTGTGATTTATCCAGCTTCCCGCATGGATAGTCTTTAATTTTAGCGGGGATATTTTTTTATTTTTCACGATATCCCTGAATGTAGTAAGTTCTATATGGTCTTCTTTAGGCAAAAGGCCGTATATGCCGTTGAGAAATTCTTTCCCTCCGTCGGGGAAATATTCCCACGGATTCTCGCCGTCCAGCGCTACTGTTACGACATATTCTCCCTCAAGTCTCTGTATCCAGTTTCGTATATTCCTCATATGGCCTATGAAATCAGACACTGCCTTTGACTGATCCATCTGAGAATATTGAAAACTTATAGCGTTGGAGAGATTCTTGTCGCGGAAAAATATATTTAGCCCGGGATACTTCTGGTGCTCGAAAGGTTTGTATATGACCTTACCCCGTTCAAAATCCGTTCCTTTAAGCGACTCAAGGAGTATCTCTTCATCAGTGGCTATCCATTTCAGGCCTGCTTCTTTAAAAATAGACAACACATTTTCATTGACTGATCCCTCCGCCGGCCAGAAACCCGCCGGCTCGTGGCCGAACAAAGATTTATACAATTCTATAGATTTGGCTACCTGCGCCTTTGCGTCATCTATATAGTTAAAGCCGTATTTTCCGTCGCCCTCGCAGAGAAGAGGCAGTATGGGATGATAAAACGGCGTGGTTGATACCTCAATTCTTCCCTCATCCTGTAATTTCTTGTAAGAAGGAATGACTTTCGCTATAATCTGTTCCTGCCTGGCAATAAGCGCTTTTTTATCCCTCTCGCTGAAATTCGCGTCCTTCTTTTTTAAATTTCTGATCAACCTGTCTTCTTCGGACAAGGCAAAACCGCACCAGGCAAGATTATACAGAACCTGCAGATCCCTGAGTTCCTGTACGGTAAATCTGTCTTCTATTTTAGGGATCATCTCTCTGGCCGTATGCCTTCCCCGCTTATCCAGAAGTTCGGCATACCTTCTGGATTTCAGGATATGATTTTCCCAATTTATCATGAAGAAGTTGGACAATATATATTCCTTGTCCTGTCTCGTGAGTTTGTCGGCGGGTTTTAAAGAGAGCTCTCTGTGTTTATCTTTTATGTGCTTTTCCGCAATATCTTTGATCTGATAAAGAAGCGAAGGTGTCAGATTTATGACGGCTTTGGCTTTGGGGTTGGATTCTATGGCACGCATCATGTCCCAATAGCCTTTGGTGGCATGCAGCCTTACCCACGGAAGATAATAATGACTGGTCAGATAATCTTTGTAGATAGGCTGATGCATATGCCATAGAAAAACGACATATAATGTTTTCATGGGCCGGCGCGCCTTTGCAGCTGCTCTTTAATCTACTTTCAGTTCCCTCATGAATTTCGCTGCTTCTTCGGGAGGTGTCGGATTGATATAAAATCCCGAGCCCCATTCAAATCCTGCGGTCTTTACAAGGCGCGGGAAAAGTTCTATGTGCCAATGGTAGTCGTCATCTATAGTCTGCCAATAACCGCGGCGCGGGAACCTGTTCGGGGCCGTATGAATCAGATAATTGTATTCCGGGTCATCAAGGGACTTGCCTAGTTTTTGAAGTGTAACCTTCATGATATCCGCCAGGGCCGGAATTTTGTTGACGACTTTCTGATCATAAAAATCTACACAGTGCTCCTTAGGCAGTATCCATATCTCAAAAGGAAATCTTGAGGCATATGGACAAAAAGCTATGAAGGAATCATTTTCATAAACAATTCTTTCCCCTCTCTCCGTTTCTTCTTTTATGATATCGCAGAAGATACATCGCTCTTTGACCCTGAAATATTCTTCCGCACCCTGTAGTTCTTCTTTTACGCGCTTAATCGTAACAGGAGTAGCTATCAGCTGATGATGCGGATGAGAAAGCGATGCGCCGGCTGCTACCGATCCTTTATTCTTGAAGATGAGCACATATCTCAGCCTTTTATCATTATGAAGGTCTTTTATTCTGGACTGAAGGACATGTAACCAGTTTTTTATCTCATCTATGCTCTGGTCTTTCGCTTCCCGCTTGTGGTCAGGGGTTTCAATAACCACTTCATGCGCACCGAATCCCGCCATCATATCAAACATGCCCCTCCCAGTTTTCTGCAGCGGCGTGTCAATGCCAAGCGCCGGGTATTTATTAGGAACCACTCTCACCTTCCACCCCGGCTTATTCGGCTGGGAGCCATATTCCCGTATTGCATATATTTCCGGTGGAGTCATACCTTCATGTCCGGCGCAGAACGGGCATGTCTCCGGATCAGTCTCTGTCGCCGCTTTTTCTACTTTATAACTACCTGGCCGCTTTCCCCTTTCCGTTGCTATTATTACCCACCTGCCTAAAATAGGGTCCTTTCTTAATTCTGCCATTTTTCAGCCTCCGATTTGCCCTCATTTGCCGGTTTGCAAATCGCCCCGAGCGAAGCGAGGGGCTACACTAGATTGTCGTTCCGGGCGGGATTACAGAATTCTTCTCTATCACAACGATGCCGTCCCTTATACAATAATTCCCGCCGTCAAAATCCTTTAATTTCTTCTGGTTTAGAATCTTTACGCCGTCGCCTATTGCGACATTTTTATCAATAATTGCCTTCTTTATCACGCAATTTTTACCTACACCCAAAGACGGTATGTTATTAGCCTGCCTGTTTTTAATATCATCAAGCGTATCGTAATAATCGCACCCCATAATTATGGAATCTTCTATCGTTGACCCTTCATTTATACGGCTTCTCAGCCCTATGATAGAATGTTTTATAGTCGTATTACTGAGAATTATCGCACCTTCCGCCACTATGCTTTTTACCATATAAGAATTGTTAATCTTGGCGGGCGATAAATACCGCGGCCGTGAAAATATCAGCCAGCGTTCGTCAAACATATCAAGGGGGGGAATATCTTCCGTAAGCGCCAGGCTCTCTTCGTAAAACGACGCGATAGTCCCTATGTCGCGCCAGTAACCTTGAAAAAGAAACGCGTACGTCCTCTTGCCGGAAAACGAACTCGGTATTACTTCTCTCCCGAAATCCTGCGCCTTAGGATTATTGTTCAATATATCTACTAGTGCGTCTTTATTAAAGAGATAGATGCCCATAGAGCCCAGGAAAAATTTTTTGCCGCCTTTTTCCAGCATCATATCCTTAACATTGTCTGCATCGTTGGGTTTTTCAACAAATTTATCTATCCGATAGTCAATGTCCGTACCCATTATACCCAATTCCATTATATCTTTCGGGTAAACTGCATTACAGGCAATCGTAATTTCAGAATTCTTTTCTATATGAAAGCGGAGCATAGTCCTGTAATCCATTTTGTAAAGATGGTCGCCGGCAAGGATCAGGACATATTTGTAAGCAGGGTCATTAAAATGCTTCAGGCATCTCCTGACAGCGTCCGCAGTGCCCTGGAACCAGTTTGCATTGTCCATAGACTGCTCGGCTGCCATTATGTCCACAAAACCTTTTGAGAAGGAGTCCAGATTATATGTGCGGGATATGTGCTTATTCAGTGATTCGGAGTTAAACTGGGTAAGGATATATATCTTATTAAAACCCGAATTCAAGCAATTGCTTACGGGTATGTCTATCAATCTATATCTGCCGAATATAGGAACGGCCGGCTTGGCCCTTACTTTTGTAAGGGGATAAAGCCTTGTCCCCCTGCCTCCGCCCATTATTACGCATAACAAATTCTTCATATAGAGTAATATTATATCCTAATTTTAGAAAAGTCAATAAAATAACAGCCTGTGAGAAACGCTAGGCATATATATAGTACCAGATCGCCGTAAGTTGTATAAAAAGTTTTTCCTTTTTTTACCAAAACGTAAAAGGTCTTAAATCCCTGCGCATATATACCGCCTGTATTATTGTCATATATGCTGTCTTCTATTATGCCGTTTGGGTTTATATAACATGAGAAGCCCGTGTTTGCGGCGCGGACGATACTGCGGCGGTTTTCCACTGCCCTGAAGACAGATGCCTGTGCGTGCTGCAGCTGCTCGTTGGACTCCCCAAACCACGCGTCATTTGTAATATTTATAAGAAAATCTGCGCCTTTTCCCGTAAAACCTCTTGCAAGATCCGGAAATATGTCTTCAAAACATATAAGAGCGCCGTATTTATACATATCTCCGCTCTTTGATATTATATTGAATATTGTAAATTCATTGCCCGGAGTGCAATCGCCTATTTCAGTATTTATGGAACCGCGGAAAAACGGTATATGCGCCTCAAACGGTATATATTCTCCGAACGGCACAAGATGTATCTTGTCGTGCTTTTTATGTACACTGCCGTCGGGCGCGAACAGCACTGCGCTGTTAAAATAATAATACCGTTCAGTATCTTCCGTATAAGTCAGCGCTCCTGCGAATAACGGAGACCTTATTCCTCCGCATACCTTCTTAAGACTTGCCTGTATCAAGGCATCATCCAAAAATCCAGGTATCGCTGTCTCGGGCCATATGATCATGTCCCCTTTATCCTTTGCCGCATCATAAGTCAGAGTCTCATATCTGGTTAAAATATAATCTTCGTACGAAGGGTCCCATTTTTTAAGCTGCTCTATGCTGCCCTGCACCACGGATAATCTTATGCCGGTGTCCGTGGGTTTTTCGTGAAGCCGGTAAGCGCCGTAAGCGAGAGAGGTAAAAAACAGCAAAGCCAGAATAATAGCCTGAGATTTCAGTAACTTCCGGGATTCAATACAAGAATATATGACAACATTTGCCGCGACAATAAGGAATGATACCCCGTAAGCGCCAGTAACATCCGCTATCTGAATTATGAGAGGATTTTTATACTGGGTATGTCCTAAAAAGCACCATGGGAATCCAGTAAACAGAGTCCCACGCAGAAATTCCGTTAAAACCCACAGGGAGGGTATTATTAAGCATAGTAAAAAAGAAAACGGTGATCTTTCAAACTTGCTGAAGAATATCCTGCTGAACACGCCGAACAGCCCGAAATATAATGAAAGATATGCTATGAATATAAAATATCCCAGCTTCGTAACATAAGTCAGCCAGTAAAGTGTGCCGCCGAAGAATAAGAGTCCCGTAATATAAAATACGGCGAAAGTCTTAACAAGAGAGGATCCCCTAATCGTATGCAGTATGGGCACAAATGCTATCCACGCGAAAAAGGAAAGTTCGAAATTCGGGAATGCCGCTATTAGGAGAACACTCGACAAGAATATTAAGCCTATTGACTGCAGCATTTTTTATATTTTTTGCCGCTACCACACGGACAGGGGTCGTT
>CAYIQH010000014.1:0-17210 GCA_964365575.1 uncultured Planctomycetia bacterium
TTATTACTATATAAAAAAATAGTACCCATAGTGTTAGTTTTTGTTTATAGCTTACGGCTTAGAGCTTAAAGCTGATTATCAGTCCTCGTGCGGCACGGTGAGCCCCGTGGCTGCGTTCATGCCTTTTGCGATTTCCGGCGCAACTCCCATCCGCTCATATATCGGATGCACCATGCTTTTTAAAATCGGAACTTTGGCAGCAAACACCAGAGAGGCCAAAGTGCAGCATAGGCCGCTTATCATCAAAGTGGTCGGCGTTCCTATTTTATTTGCAAGATAACCGGCGATAAGGCTGCCTACCGGCATCATACCCATAAATGCCAGGGAATAAAAACTCATCACCCGGCCGCGCTTATCATCATCCACAATAATCTGTAAAACAGTATTGCTGGCCGCCATCTGGACCATAAAACCGAAGCCGATGATAATTAATACAACCAGTGATACTGCCAGCGTCGTTGAAAAAGAAAAGACAATTATACCTATGCTGAAAATGACAGATGCTGCAGGAATAATATTACTCAGGCGCAATATGACTTTTCGCGAAGCAAGATAGAGCGTGCCAATAAGGGCACCCGCCCCGGCGGCCGCCATAAGAAAACCGAGTGTCTTTGGACCGCCGTGAAGCACGTCTTTGGCAAAGACCGGCATCAATACGGCATAAGAGGTCCCCAAAAGGCTTGATACCCCTAAAAGCATCAGGATAAGCCTTATAGGCGCAAATCCAAAAGTGTAATTAAATCCTTCTCTTAAACCATACAGCATATTTTTATGATACACTGTCTTTTCTTTAACTTTTAACTTCATCGCTAAAAGGCATGCTATAACCGCAAGAAAACTTATGCCGTTCAGCAAAAAGCATATTCCTTCTCCGGCCAGCGCTATGAGTATACCGGCAACGGAGGGCCCTATAATCCTTGCCAGATTAAACATCATAGAGTTCAGAGCGATCGCGTTACCTAATGCCTCTTTCTTTTCAACCATGTCTATTACAAAAGATTGCCGCGCCGGGATGTCAAATGAATTGATCATGCCGAGGAATATTCCCATGACAATAATATGCCAGACAGCAATTGTGTGCGTAAATATAAGGAAGGCCAGGATAAAAGCCTGAATCATTGAAAGTATCTGAGCAAGTAAAAGAATTGTGTGACGGTCCCATCTGTCAGCCAGGACACCCGCGAACGGGGTAAAGATAAATGCCGGTATCTGGCTTGCAAATCCCACGATACCCAGGATAAGGGCCGAGCCGGTCAGGCGGTACACGAGCCAGCTCATCGCAATCTGCTGCATCCATGTACCAATGAGAGAAATGCCCTGTCCGAAGAAAAACAGCCGGTAATTCCTGTAATTTAATGCACGAAATATGGTTTTTAGCATATTTTGTATCTTCTGTACATAAAATACAAATCCCAAACGTGTCTACTTGGGATTTAACGAAAGGCAGCCCCTCGCTTTCGCTCGGGATAAATTCGGCCATACCCCGCATGATTAAATACACGCGGGGTGGCCTCATTGATGGTGCGCGGGGCGGGATTTGAACCCGCAATCCGTGAGGAACTAGCTCCTCAAGCTAGCGCGTATGCCAATTCCGCCACCCACGCATATTTTCGTCAATAATCACTGTCTCGTTTCGCGCAACCTGCGCCTTAAAGCTTTTTGCTTCTGAAACTCCCGTAAAATTTCTTCGTAAAAAACATATGATTAGCTTTCTTTGCGTTATATTATACCACCAAGCCTAGCGGGTACAAGAATAAAAAATATCCACTTGCGTCCTACAATTTCCGTTCGATCTTGGCCCATGTATCCCGCAGCGTCACGGTCCGGTTAAAAATGGGGCTCTTGCGCTTTTCATCTATACTATCAACGAAAAAATATCCCAGCCGTTCAAATTGGTAATGACTGCCCGGCTCTGCATTTCTAAGGCTTGGCTCGGCATAACACGGCCGGATAATCTCCAGAGACTTGGGATTTAAATTTACTGTAAAATCCGCATTTTCCGGCACATCATTCGGATCACGTTTGGTGAAAAGCGTATCATATAAACGCACTTCGGTTTCTATCGCGTGACGGCAGGACACCCAATGGATCGTACCTTTTATTTTTCTGCCGTCGGGTGTATCGCCGCCGCGAGTTTCGGGATCGTAAGTGCAGTGTATTTCTTTTATCGCGCCGGTTTTTTCGTCCTTGGAAACGCTGACGCATTTCACGATATAGGCGTAACGCAGCCTCACCTCAGCTCCGGGGCTCATTCGGAAAAACTGTTTCGGAGGATTCTCGCGGAAATCGTCTTCTTCAATATAGATCTCCCGCGAAAAAGGGACTTTGCGCGTGCCCATTGACGCATCTTCCGGATTATTCACCGCGTCAAATTCCTCAGCCTTGCCTTCGGGATAATTATCTATAATTACTTTAAGCGGACGAAGTACTGCCATGACGCGCGGCGCTTTCTTATTAAGCTCCTCGCGGATACTGTTTTCAAGTAGTACCATATCTACAATGCTGTCAACTTTTGCCACTCCGATCTGGTCGCAGAATCTTCTTATGGACCCGGGCGTATATCCGCGCCGCCTAAGTCCAGAAATCGTGGGCATGCGCGGGTCATTCCAGCCGCTGACATATTTTTTTTCTACAAGTTCCAGAAGCTTGCGCTTGCTCAGGATGGTATGGCTCAGGTTAAGCCGGGCAAATTCTATCTGCTGAGAATGATGAACGCCAAGCTCTTCAAGAATCCAGTCGTAGAGCGGCCTGTGAACATCAAACTCAAGAGTACAGATCGAATGCGTTATCCCTTCTATGGAGTCGCATATGCAATGGGTAAAATCATACGTCGGGTAGATGCGCCACTTATCGCCTGTCCTGTGGTGCAGCGCTTTTCTGATTCTGTAAAACACGGGGTCGCGCATCAGCAGATTCGGGTCAACCATATTAATCTTGCCGCGGAGGACTTTCGCACCTTCCTCGAATTCGCCTTTCCGCATACGTGTGAACAAATCAAGGCTCTCTTCCACGCTGCGGTTGCGGTAAGGGCTTTCTTTGCCGGGCTCCCTGATAGTCCCGCGGTATTTCCTCATCTCTTCGAGTGACTGATCGCAAACAAAGGCCTTGCCCTTTTTAATGAGCTCGACCGCATATTCATACAACTTTTCAAAATAATCCGAAGCGTAATAAAGGCGGCCGCCCCAGTCAAATCCGAGCCACCGGACATCCTCTTTAATGGAATCTACGTATTCTACATCCTCAGTCTCCGGATTCGTATCGTCAAAACGCAGATTGCACAGCCCGTTATAATCACGCGCTATCCCGAAATTCAGGCAGATGCTTTTGGCATGTCCTATATGAAGGTACCCGTTGGGTTCCGGAGGGAACCGGGTATGTACGCGCCTGCCGTACTTACCGGTCTCCAGGTCCTTGTCAATAATGTCGCGTATAAAATTAGTCGCTGATTTTGGTGTTTCCATTTATAGTCTAGATAGGTTTAGGCCAGCGCTGCCCGATGCGTCAATATATTAGCCCATGTCAGCATCATCTCCGCCCAATACGAATCCAGGCGGACATCACTACGAAGATCGTAGAAATTCTTTACAAAAATATCAAATGTCTTCTCGAATTGCGATGATTTAGGCAGGCGTTCAAGTTCATGAATATATACTTCGGTTTCTTTTAAGAACTGCTCAAGACGATTGCGCCGTCCTTCATAGGCCCATCGGCCTATTCGTCCGAGATTAACGGCGATATTTAAAGTTAATTCCCTCGCATCCATGATTCACCCCAATAAAGTACGAATAATTACTTCTATCTGTTTGCGGATACCTTGATCCAGGACTTCTCGGCTCGGATTATTCTGCGCCGGCCTTAGATTGATCATCGAATCAAAATCGATGGAGCTTGTTTCAAGATCCAAGCCGCCTCCCCATAGGTCCACTTGCTTGCTTCCGTCCTCAAGCAACAATTTTTCTCCGTCTACATGCATCTTCCCGCCGGCAGCTAAGATTTTGCGCTTTATATCCACAACGATCTTAACATAGCCAGCCAAGTCCTCGGATAATTTCCCGAGAGTCTTTTGATCTGTTTTCTGTCTAATAATTAGCAACATTTTACCCATCCTGTCGCAAAGTTTGGTTGGCGGACTAGGATTTGAACCTAGACTAACAGATCCAGAGTCTGTAGTGCTACCGTTACACCATCCGCCAATTAATGTTCTAACCAGGTTAGATACATCTTTCTTACATGTTCTAACCTGGTTAGAACATGTCAAGCAGCAAGGTTTTTAATCACGTAGTCCAGCCGCTTCAACACCGTATCCTTGCCCATCACTTCCATCGTCTCAAAAATTCCTGCGCCCGTCGTACGGCCGCTTATCGCCATCCTTGTAGAATGTATCAATCTTGCGGGTTTTATCTTCAATTCATCAGCCAGCGCCCTGCATTTTTCTTCTAACGCCTTTACATCAAAAGAACTGAGTCCGGAAAGTTCCTTTTGCCATCTCGTAAGCAGGTTTTTTGTTCCCTCTTTTTTGAGGTGCTCCTCAACTCCGGACGCATCGTATTCTATGTCATCGGTATAAAAAACTTTTACATGCGCCGTAAAATCAGCCAGTGTCCTCATCCTGACTTTATACAATTCTACCAAATGAAGCAGCTTTTCTCTATCAAAATTTTCGCCTATTATTTTCTGCTCATTCAGTGACGGGAGGACGAGGTCCAGCAGTTCCTTTGAATCCTTATTCTTAATATACTGGCCGTTGAGCCAGTTCAATTTATCTATATTGAAAATCGCGCTCGTTTTATTGACTTTTTCAAGCGTAAATTCTTTTATGAGTTCGGCTGCGGATAATATTTCTCTGTCATCACCCGGCGACCATCCCATCAGCGCGAGAAAATTTACAATCGCCTCCGCCAGATACCCCTGATTCCTGTATTCCATAAGGCTGGTCGCGCCGTGCCGCTTCGACAATCTGCCGCCGTCGGGCCCCATTATTAAGGGAATATGCGCGAACTTAGGGATAGAATACCTTAGCGCTTCATATATCGCTATCTGTTTAGGTGTATTGGATATATGGTCATCCCCGCGTATTACATGGGTTATCTTCATGTCGGTATCATCCACGACGCATGCGAAATTATAGGTGGGAAAACCGTCTGATTTAATCAGTACTTCGTCTTTCAGCACCTCGGAGTCAAACTCAATATCGCCCCTGCATATATCGTGAAATTTGATCTTTTTTTTCGGCATCCGGAAGCGTATGGCATTATCTTCCTTATATGCCATGTCTTCTTTAAGCAGTTTTTCCGCTGTTTCGCGGTATAAGTCGACTCTTTGCGATTGATACACTAACGCTTCATCAGGCTCCATTCCCAGCCATTTAAGGCTTGCCAGAATTTCGTCTAAGAATTCTTCTTTTGAACGCGCCCTATCGGTATCTTCGATTCTGAGTATAAATTTTCCGTTTTCGTGGCACGCAAAAAGCCAGTTAAAAAGCGCGCTCCGGGCGCTTCCTATATGCAAAAAACCCGTCGGGCTTGGTGCGAATCTTACCCTTACCATTTTATACCTCTTTTAATTGCCGCTCAAACATCTCGTTCGCCACCAGGCCGGCAATACCCTCCGGCGTAAGGTTATACTTTCTCATAATTTCTTCGCGGCTCCCGTGTTCTATAAATTCGTCCGGAAGGCCTATAGACTTTAACTCTATGCCTTTGATATTCTCCCTGTCTATAAACTCTAAAACGGCGCTGCCGAAACCGCCGCTCACAACTCCTTCTTCCACGATAACGAATTTTTTGAACTTCTTTGACATGTCCTCTATAAGTTCGCCGTCCAGTGGCTTCACAAACCTGGCATTCACGACCGCAGCGTGTATACCGGATACGTCCAAGAGTTCTGCGGCCTTTAGCGATACGCTGACCATGCTTCCAAGCGCAATTATCACCAAATGTTTGCCATCCCGCAAAATTTCGGACTTGCCTACCTCAATTTTCGCCTGCGGCATATTCATATCTAACCCAAAAAGTTGTCCGCCCTTCGGATATCTTACCGCGAACGGTTTATTCATAACCGAGGCCAACTCCATCATTTCTTTCAATTCGTTTGCGTTCTTAGGCGCAGCTAGTATCATATTAGGAATATTCCTCAGATATGTTATATCAAACAATCCGTTATGTGTCGCCCCGTCTTCGCCGACTACACCGGCCCTGTCAACGCATAATACTACACCCAGATTCTGCAGGCAGACGTCGTGTATTATCTGATCATACGCGCGCTGTAAAAAAGTGGAATATATGGCGACAAAAGGCTTGAAGCCTCCGCGTGCCAGAGCAGCCGCAAACGTCACCGCGTGCTCCTCCGCTATGCCGACATCAAATATCCTTTCGGGAAATTTTTCTGCAAGTTTATCCAGCCCTGTGCCTGAAAGCATAGATGCCGATACCGCAACGACTTTTTTGTTTTTCTCAGCCAGTTCTACTATCTTTTCAGAAAAAGCGCGCGTATAGCTGTCTTCTTTGGTAAAAATATCCAGTTTCTCTCCGGAATCTTTATCAAAAGGAGAACTGCCGTGAAAATCAGAGGGGTCATTTTCGGAATATTTATAACCTTTGCCTTTTTTTGTTATCACGTGAAGAAGTACGGGGCCCTTAAGATTCATGACAGACCTGATCTTATGCGCTAATTCGTCCGTTGAATGCCCGTCTATGGGGCCGAAATACCTGAAACCGAGTTTTTCAAATACCAGTCCCGGGACAAGAAGGTTTTTGACCCCTTCCTCAAACTTTTTCGCTGCCTCATATGCGGTATTTCCTACTTTCGGTATGCGTTTGACCAGATTTTCGAGGTCCTGGTGTATCTTATTATATATGGGATTCGCTATTATGCTGTTGAGATAGCGGCTGAGCGCTCCGATGCTTTTCGTTATGGAAAGTTCGTTGTCGTTTAATATTACCAGCATATCTTTATTAAGATGCCCTGCGTGATTCATCGCCTCAAATGCCATGCCGCCGCCCAGCGATGCATCGCCTATTATGGCGACTACTTTTTCATTGCCACCCGCGAGGTCACGCGCCGCAGCCAGGCCCAGGGCGCTTCCTATCGACGTGGAGCTATGACCTACGGTGAATACGTCATATTCGCTTTCGCGCCTGTTGGGAAACCCGCTTATGCCGCCCAGCTGCCTTATATTCTTAAACGCCTCTCTTCTCCCCGTTAAGATCTTATGCGCGTAAGCCTGATGCCCCACGTCCCATACTACTTTGTCTTTCGGAGTATTAAAAACGTAATGGACTACTATGGCCAGCTCCACTGCGCCGAGCGATGACGCAAGGTGGCCGCCGGTCCTTGATATGACGTCAATTATTTCCTGCCGTATCTCTTCGGCCAATTGCGGAAGGTCTTTCTGGTCCAGCTTCCTCAGGTCCTCGGGAGAATTTATTTTGTCCAATAATCTTGCCATAAAATTGTTACATCTTCCTCTTAATTACGAAATCCGCTATTTCTTTCAAGTGTAACGCCCTTCTGCCAAATATACTTAACGCTTCTTTAGCCCTTTCTGCCAGGGCCTCCGCTTCTTCGCGGGCAGCGTTTATTCCCAGAATTTCTGCATAGCCTTCACCGTCTAACATATCATCAATTATCTGAAAGGCAAGCCCTATATTTTCGCCATATGCCTCCAGCGCTTTTACTTCTTTCTGCCGGGCGTTACTTACTATGGCGCCTATTTTAACCGCGGCAGTAATGAGAGATCCCGTCTTTCGTATATTTATATATTCGATCGTCGGTAGATCCGTTTTATCTTTATCTCTGGCCTTTAAATCCATGGCCTGCCCGCCTATCATACCCGATGTCCCTATCGCTTTAGATACTTCAAGGATAATTTCGCTCATTTTCCCTTTATTTTTTATCCTTGCTATTGTATTGAAGGCTAATGTCAGAAGCGCATCTCCTGCCAATATTGCCGTAGCTTCGCCGTATTTTATATGGCAGCTTGGCTTTCCCCGCCTCATATCATCATTGTCCATTGACGGCAGATCATCATGTATCAAAGAATAAGTATGTATCATTTCAATCGCGCATGCGAGAAGAAGCGGATCGCTCACATTTCCCTTAGTGACTCGCGCGCCTTCAAGAACAAGTATCGGCCTTATCCTTTTGCCGCCGTTAAAAACACTGTAGCGCATGGCATCATGGATGGTATCAGGCCTTGCAGTCTTCTTCGGAAGGCGCCTGTCAAGCTCCTTGTCTATTAAATTTATGTTTTTTTCAAAATAAGCTGGGAGAATCATCTGATCTTTTTGCCCGTTTTGGCTTCGCTTTAGCCTTTTCTTCTTTTCCGGATTCCTCAAAAGGCGAAAGCTCAAATTTACCGCCGGTCTTCATGAGGAGTTCCACCTTGCTTTTTGCTGCTTCAAGCTGCCGCGAGCAGATTTTAGATAACTTGATGCCCTCTTCATACTTCGCCAGAGATTCGTCCAGCGACATCTCGCCGGCCTCAAGATCAGAAACAATCTTTTCCAGTTTTTTTAACGCCTCTTCAAATTTTATTTCCGCCATTTTTCCTCCATGACGGGGACACTCTCCTTAAAAATCACTTGTATCATCAACGGAGGGTGTCCCCCTCCCGTCTTTACCGATTTCTTTAGTCTTTTGGGCCATTACAACGGCTTCTGGTGTATCTATTGAACCTTGCTAACGAACTCCCCTTTTTCAATCCGCGTCTTAACTTCATCGCCTTTTTTCAATTGCGCCGCGGCTTTGATGACCTTTCCGGAGTCGGCCAGCGTCGTTATGCTGTAACCGCGCGATAATACTTTAAACGGGCTCAGCATATCAAGCTTTCCGCAAATGTTTCCAAAGGCCGCGTTCTTTATATCTAATATATGGCCTGCTCTTATCTCAATATTTCTCGCGATATCGTCTATCCGCTGCTGGTATTGCTCTATTATATTTATCGGCTGTTTCAAAATATAACTTTCCGCTAGCGTCTTAAGTTCGCCTTCCAGTACCATAATCTTATCCACCATTGCACCGTCTAGCCTGCCGGTAAGCTCTTCCAGCCTTATCAGGAGGTCTTCCTTTCTGGGGATGACCATCTCTGCCGCGGCTGATGGTGTGGGAGCGCGCTTGTCCGCAACAAAATCCGATATGGTCCAATCCACCTCGTGGCCGACAGCGCTTATCACCGGTATTTTCGATTTAAAGATAGCTCTCGCGACTATTTCTTCATTAAAGGACCAGAGGTCCTCAAGAGAGCCACCTCCTCTGCCTACTATCAAAACATCCACGCGCCTATCGAGAGGCATTTCATTATTGAAAATATTAAATTCTTCTATAGCCTGAGCTATTTCTTTTTCTGCGCCTTCGCCCTGGACTCTTACAGGATTTAATATTACTTCCACATTCTGAAAACGCCTCTTTACCACATTCAATATATCTCTTATGGCTGCGCCCGTAGGAGACGTTACGACTCCGATACGTGTCGGTAAATACGGGATAGGCCTTTTTCTTGCTTCGTCAAAAAGCCCCTCTTTTGCGAGCTTTGCCTTAAGCTGTTCAAACGCTATCTGAAGGGCTCCTATGCCTTTCGGCTCTATCTTCTCCACATAAAGCTGATACTGGCCGCGTTTATCGTAGACACTGATCTTGCCGAAACAGACGACATTCATGCCGTCTTTTATCTGAAATTTCAGTCCTTGATTGGCTGAGCGAAAAAAAGCACAGCCAATCACGGCCCCGGCGTCCTTCAGGCTGAAATACATGTGTCCTGAGGAGTGATTGACGAAATTCGATACTTCGCCCTCTATCCACACTTCAGGGAAAGTCCCCTCAATGACCGCGCGGATATTCTGCGTGAGTTCGCTTACGGTAAATATATGTTTTTCCTGCAAAACATCTTTAACCATTTCTTGGAAACTTGGAAACTGGGGACAGACACTAGTTTTCCCACATACCGAGCTATCAAAAACTGGTGTCTGTCCCTAGTTTCTCCTCTCTTTAAGATATTTATCGATCGCCTTCGCGGCTTTTTTGCCTGCACCCATGGCCTGGATTACCGTCGCCGCGCCCGTAACTATGTCGCCGCCCGCGAATATATCAGGCACAGAAGTTCGGCATTCTTCGTCAGTCACAATATAGCCGTCTTCGTTTAATTTCAGGTCAGGGATCGTGCTGAGTAAAAGTGGATTCGGCCCCTGCCCAATCGCAACTACCAGCGTATCTAACGGTATTTTATAATTTGAACCTTTTATTAAAACCGGCCTTCGCCTGCCGCTTGCATCAGGCTCACCCAATTCATTTTTTACCAGTTCTATTTCTTTTAGCCAGCCTTTATCATCGCCGTATAATTTGACGGGATTAGTCAATAATTTAAATATGATGCCTTCCTCTTCTGCATTCTTTATTTCGTCAACTCTGGCAGGCATCTCCTCGTGGCCGCGCCTGTAAATTATATAGACTTCTTCGGCTCCCATCCTCTTCGCGCATCGCGCCGAGTCAAAGGCAACATTTCCGCCTCCGACCACACCGACGCGCTTTCCTATTTTTATGGGCGTATCGTACTCCGGAAAGAGGTATGCCTTCATAAGATTCATGCGCGTCAGAAACTCGTTGGCGGAATATACGCCGTTCAGATTTTCGCCTTCTATGCCCAAAAAATAAGGCAACCCTGCGCCTGTTCCTATATAAAAGGCTTTAAAACCGTCTTCCCGTAACTGCTGTATGGTAACTGTCTTACCGATGAGATGATCCACCTTAAGGTTAGTGCCTAAACTTTCAATATATTCCGTTTCTATACTAACGATATTCTTGGGTAGCCTGAATTCCGGTATGCCATAAACCAGGACTCCGCCCGGCTTATGAAGCGACTCAAAAAGAGTCACGTCATAGCCCATTTTTGTCAAATCCGCCGCCGAGGTCAATCCACCCGGCCCGCTTCCTATGACCGCGACTTTTGTTTTCTTTGTACTTTTTTCCGGAGGCATGGGGCTCTTAAAACCCAGTGTATTTTTATTTGCTAGCTCCCAATCGGCTGCAAAGCGCTCAAGCGCACCGATATCCACAGGTTTCCCTTTCTTGCCCAAAATGCATTTTACTTCGCATTGTTCTTCCTGCGGACAAACGCGGCCGCATACAGCCGGAAGGCTGTTCTTTTCCTTGATAGACTTTATCGCTTCGTAATATTTACCTTCGCTTATCAATCCTATGAATTTAGGTATATCTATCTCGACGGGGCATCCTGCCACGCAGCCCGGTTTTTTGCATTGTATGCACCGCTTCGCCTCAGCCTTCGCTTCTTCTTCGCTAAGACCCAGCGCAACCTCAAAAAAGTTTTTAACCCTTTCTTCTGCAGCCTGCTTTTTCATGATACTTCAATGACTCCTCTTCTTTATCTTTAAAGCGCCTGTCGCGGCTTATAAATTCCTCAAAATCTATCTCGTGGGCGTCAAAGTCAGGCCCTTCCACGCATGCAAATTTTGTCTTACCTGCCACAGTAACTCTGCAAGTACCGCACATGCCCGTGGCATCCACCATATTGGCGTTTAAAGAGACCATTGTTTTTAAATTATATTTTTTGGTGAGAATCGCTACTGCCCTCATCATGAATATCGGCCCCACTGCGTACACGAGGTCATGTTTTTCCTTATCAAGCATCTCCTTTAATATATCTGTGACAAAGCCTTTCTTGCCGAACGAACCATCATCAGTCGCTATGTAAAATTGGTCGCTTGTGGCTTTCATCTCATTAAGCAAAAGAAGCAAGTCTTTACTTCTTGCTCCTACTATAGAGGTGACTTCGTTGCCTGCTTCCCTGAAGGCCTTGGCTACGGGATATATTTCTGCGGTTCCCACTCCTCCGCCTACGCATATAACTTTTCCTATCTTTTCTACATGCGTGGCCTTACCCAGCGGGCCGAGTATATCCATTACGCTGTCACCCTTCTCAAATCTCGCCAGGCATTTTGTCGTGGTGCCTACTTCCTGAAATATTATAGTAATAGTCTCGTCTTTTTTATCCGTGTCAACTATGGTAAGCGGTATGCGCTCGCCTTCCTTGTCCGTCCTTATTACGACAAACTGTCCTGCCTTTGCGTTCCTTACAACATGCGGCGCCTTCAATTTCATAAGCGTGACCTGCGGATTTAATCTCTTTTTATCGACTATCGTAAACATCATTCATCCAATTTTTCGTTTACTCTTTTTATTTCAAGTGCATGTCCCGTATTCTCGTCTATCGCAGCAATCGCGCCGTTGAGTTGCACGTTCTCTTCCGCCATTTCAAAACGGGTGGGAAGCCCTGTTATAAACCGCGTGAGGATCTGTTCCGCTTTCCTGCCGATGACGGAATCGTGCGGTCCGACCATCCCCACATCACATATAAAGGCAGTTCCCTTGGGGTATATCCTCTCATCCGCCGTCTGAACATGCGTGTGCGTACCGAATATCGCGCTTACCATGCCGTCCAGATACCAGGCAAGCGCTATCTTCTCGCTTGTCGCCTCCGCGTGCATGTCAACAATGATTACGGGCGTCTCTTTCCTGATTTTATCCACGATCTCCCGGCCCACTTTGAACGGACACTCAACGCATTCCATAAATACCCTGCCGACAAGGTTTATAACACCCACTTTTACGCCGCTTTTCAGCGTATATATACCCCATCCGCTTCCATGCGCGCCCGGCGGGTAATTCGCAGGCCTTAGCAGCCTGTGTTCGGCGTCAAGTACTTCTAATATTTCTTTCTTTTTCCAGATATGATCGCCCGAAGTTATGACATCCAGTCCGTAAGAAAAGAGTTCTTTTGCTATATCAGGCGTGATTCCGCTGCCCCCGGCAGCATTTTCCGCGTTGCCGACTACAAAGTCTATCTTTTCTTTTTTAACGATTTTCGGGACAAGTTCCTTTACGGCCCTTCTCCCGGGCGAACCTACTATGTCACCTATGAATAAAATCTTCATGCTAATTTCCTTTTCGTGACGCGGGACACTTTCCTCTAACTTATTCTAACCAGGTTAGATACATGTAATCCCCCCTATTCTAACCTGGTTAGATACATGCTGGAAAATGTCCCGCCGTATGGCGTTACAACCAAACCTACCGCTGTTGGTTACGGCTTCAACGGCTACCTACTTCGCATATTCAATGGCCCGCGTCTCCCGTATAACCGTCACCTTGATCTGGCCGGGATATTCAAGGCCTTCTTCTATCTTCTTGGTGATGTCCCGCGCCAGCCCTATTGCCTGCGCGTCAGTTATTTTGTCAGGCTGCACTATTACGCGTATCTCTCTGCCCGCCTGTATCGCGAAAGATTTTTCTACGCCTTTGAAAGAATTTGCAATCGCCTCTAACTTCTCTAACCGTTTTATATAAAGTTCCAGCGTTTCACGCCTTGCGCCGGGCCTTGTGGCGCTTATCGCGTCCGCGGCCTGTACCAGGACTGCCATAAGCGTCTTCGGATCAATATCCTGATGGTGTGCTTCAATAGCGTGAATAACGCTTTCGTTCTCGCCGTATTTTCTGGCGAGATCTGAGCCTATTTTTGCGTGAGTGCCCTCTATCTCATGGCTCGTTGCTTTGCCTATGTCATGAAGAAGCCCTATCCTCTTTGCCAGAGTAGGGTCTATTCTCAATTCGCCGGCTAAAACGCCCATGAGATAAGCAACTTCTTTGGAATGCTGTAAAACGTTCTGTCCGTAACTTGTCCTGTATTTCAGCCTGCCCAGAAGTTTTATAATCTCGATATGCATCCCGTGTATGCCTACGTCAAAAAGCGCCTTTTCGCCTTCTTCTTTAATATGCTCGTCCATCTCCTTCTTTACTTTTTCTACTATCTCTTCTATGCGGCCCGGGTGAATACGTCCGTCCTCTATCAGTTTTTCAAGGCTCCTTTTGGCAATCTCCCGTTTTACCATATCAAAACCTGAAAGTATTACTGCCTCCGGCGTATCGTCTATTATGACATCAACGCCCGTCGCTATTTCCAGTGCCCTGATATTGCGCCCTTCCCGCCCTATAATGCGCCCCTTCATATCGTCGCTGGGAAGATTCACGACGCTTACGGTAGTCTCAACGGTATGGTCAGCCGCGCATTTCTGTATAGCCATACCGACGATCTTTCTCGCCTCCTTATCGGCGTTTGCCTTGGCCTCTTCAATGATCCTCTGGATCATAATATCCGCCTCATGCTTTACTTCACTTTCCAGGCGGCTCAAAAGGATCTTCTTTGCCTCGTCCTTGCTCATGCTGGATATCTGCTGTAATTTTATCTTCTCTTCCTCAAGGATGCGCTCCAATTCCTTAGTCCTGGTATCCATGGATTTTTCTTTGGTAATAAGGGAAGATTCTCTTTGTTCAATAGTCTTTTCCTTTTTGTCAATGACATCTATTTTTCTGTCTAAGTTCTCCTCGCGCTGCATGAGCCTTCTTTCAAGGGAGGCAAGCTCCTGTTTTCTGTCCCTTGATTCTTTTTCAAATTCTACCCTTGTCTTATGCAGGAGGTCTTTCGCCTCCAGGTCTATCTCTTTGCGCCTGCTGGCAACTTCTTTCTGCACCTCTTCCAGCATTACTCTGGCTTTTTCTTCCGCCGACTTAAGCTTTTTCTTTGCAACTAATTTGCGGATCAGATAACCTGTCATAAAGAAAAATACGGCTCCTATAACCCCGAGCCCTATATTTATAAAATTTGCCAATTAAATAACCCTCCTCTCAATTCCTCCGCCGTGACGGAGGAATTGATCCCGAGCCCAAAGGGCGAGGGATCTTAATTCTATGATATGAGAATCTTTTTTACGGGGATGTCCGTGTCATACCGCGGCAGTTCATCGATGATCTGAAAATCAAAGGCCAGCCCCACCGTTACCAGATTCACCGGGGCCTTATGAAGGAACCTGTCAAAATACCCGCCGCCGTGTCCCAGGCGGTGGCCGTATTTATCAAAGGCAATTCCCGGTATCACCATGACATCAACTTCTTCCAGCGGCACGGGTTTTACATGCTTCTCGTGCGGCTGATGAATACCGTAATGCCCTTTTATCAGTTCCTTCTCTCTGTCCCTTAACTCCGAAAGCCTCAATGTCTTTTCCTCCTTCAGAGTAATGGGCACTACTACTTTTTTCCCCATCGCTATAGATTTGTCTATCATTTCGTGTGTGTCTATTTCATAATGTTTAGATACATAAAACATTACGCATTTAGCTTTTTTAAATTCCGCGAGTAAAAACAGTTTTTCCTTTAATAACTTCACCCGCCTTTTCTTTTCTTCTTTATCGATATTATGAAGTTTCTCTAATATCTCCTTTCTTATCTTTTTTTTCAGCATACCTAACATGTGTGACGCCCTCGTAATCTACTTATAATCGCTATAAGCTCTTTTATTGTAACATCTATTTCCGCTTCTGTGTTGCCGCAGCCCAGGGAAAACCTTACTGAGCCCTGTACCAGGCCCGGATCTGCCCCCATCGCTTTTAAGACATGCGACGGATCAAGGCTTCCCGATGTGCATGCGGAACCGCTCGAGGCCGATATGCCCTTTAAATCTAAATTGAAAAGCACAGATTCGCCTTCAACATGTCCGAAACTTACGTTTAACGTATTCGGCAGCCGTCCCGAGGGATGGCCGTTTAACTTTACGCCTTCTATATTTTTATTTATGCCGTACCACAACCTGTCTCTTAATACCGCAATACGCTTATTACTTTTTTCCATATCCTCGCCGGCCAGCTGACAGGCCTTGCCGAATCCTACGATACCGGCGACATTTTCTGTCCCGGCTCTTCTGTTTCTTTCGTGGTGCCCGCCGTGGATAAGCGGTGTTATTTTCACCTTT
The DNA here is from genome assembly GCA_964365575.1 of uncultured Planctomycetia bacterium. GTDB lineage: Bacteria > Omnitrophota > Gorgyraeia > JAHIPI01 > JAHIPI01 > CAYIQH01. The sequence goes on from CAYIQH010000014.1 coordinate 15,812, forward strand.
TTACTTACATAAAGAGCTCCAACGCCCTTGGGCCCGTATATCTTATGTGCCGATACCGACAACATATCAATTCCCGTTTCTTCCGCGTCTATAGGAAGCTTGCCAAGTACCTGGACGGCATCAGTGTGAAATAATATACCCTTTTCGTGCGCTATCACCGCTATATCCTTTACAGGCTCAATAGTACCTACTTCGTTATTAGCAAACATTATGCTTATCAGGATCGTGTCATGCCGTATGGATTTCTTTAAGGCGTCAATATCGATAAGGCCGCATTCATCCACAGGGATATACGTAACTTCGTAACCCTCTTTTGCCAGAAATTCACAGGTATTCAGTACTGCATAGTGCTCTATCCTGCTTGTAATAATATGCCTGCCTTTATTCTTCAAAGCATGCGCCGCACCTTTTATCGCGAAATTGTCCGACTCTGTCCCGCTCGACGTAAACACTATATCAACCGGCTCTACAGGGCCTATGAGGCGCGCCACTTTAGCGCGTGCGTCTTCCACGGCTTCGCGCGCCTTTCTGCCGAATGAATGCAGGCTTGACGCATTGCCGTATTCCTCGCTGAAATAAGGCAGCATCTCTTTCAGCACAAGAGGATAAACTGGTGTCGTAGAATTATGATCCAGATATATTTTTTTCATGAATACCGATTATGACGCGAGTGCTAATTTCCTGGGCTTGAGCATCTTAGAATGGTCTTTAGGGGGGTTATAGTGCTTCAGAAGATGTAATTTACCTTTTTTCTTTAAATCCTCATATATTAAAACCCAAGCGCAGTCAAGATTTTCATCGACTTCGCACTTGTGTTTATTAACCCCTCCGCACGGACCATTGATAAGCCCCTTAGGGCATCGCGTAACAGGGCAGATTCCGCCTGTAACCTCTAAAATACATTCCCCGCACGCGCTGCACCTTTCCAGAAAAACACCGCTCTTGTCCACTTCTCCGATAAACAACGTATCATTTGTAATATGTAATGCCTTATCTTCGGCTAAATTCTCTTTTACGGACTGAATAGCAAGACCGCATGCCATTATGATAAGCGCAGCTGCTTCCTTTATGGCTTTTTTGTTCTTGCCTATAGCAGCCCTTGCCTGGCTTGCGATGCACGGAGCATCCGGCAGGTAAAAACCCGTCACTATCTTACCGTGGCTTTCAAGGAATTTTTTCATCTCATCGACTTCTTTTTCGCCGCCGGTTTTGCAGACCGTGGCGCATTCCCCGCAGCCGATTATAAATATTTTATTCTCGCCTTCAAGGTGCTTTAGAATCTCTATTCTATCTTTTTGCTTAGTAATTATCATTTTACCCTATTACCTATTACCTACCACCTATTACCTAAACCGACTCCACCTTCTTAATTGACGGAATCGCCTTTTTAAGATTCTCT
>CAYIQH010000015.1:0-16703 GCA_964365575.1 uncultured Planctomycetia bacterium
GGGCGCGCCTTGCCCTTAACTGCTTTCTTTGCAAGCATCTTTGATATCTTATCTATCTTGGAAACGGCCTCGTCATAAGCTTTTGCCGGGCTTCCTTTGACATGCGCATTAGATACTATTTTTATTTTGTGCATAACATGGTCAAATATTAGAAGCGTATCAGTAAGCATAAATACGGCATCCGGAGTATCCAGATCATCGGGATTTTTGTCCGGGATATCTTCAAAAAATCTTACCATATCATAACCCAGATATCCTACCAAGCCGCCCGAGAAACGCGGCAGTCCGCTCACTTTTACGAATTTAAACTGCTTCATTATCTTCTTTATCTCGGCTAACGGGTCAGAAGATGCGGTAAAATGCCTGACGTGTTTATTTTCTATGATCTCTATATCCCGGCTTTTGCTCTTAAACACAAGTGAAGGATTGGCTCCCAGAAACGAGAACCTTGCGATATTTGCCTCTCCTTCAACTGATTCCAGGAGATAAGAGTAGCCGCCTTCATCTATCTTAAGAAAAGAAGATACCGGCGTCTCAAGGTCCGCCTCGATCTCCTGATAGACGGGGATGAGGTTGCCCTTTCTCGATAATGCTATAAATTCTTTTTTAGTGGGATAATACATTTTAGCCAATCACTTGCTGCTAAGGTAGGGGAGGTTTAAACCTCCCCTACTGCGTTAATAAACTTTTTCGGGATTGAACACCTTCTTATCTACTATTTCCAGCTCACCATTTTTGGAGATCTTCCGAAAATAACACGTAAAATATCCTGCATGGCAGGCCGCTACCTTCTGTTCTATTTTGAACAAAATGGAATTACCCTCGCAGTCTATAAATATTTCTTTTACGATTTGTATGTGGCCTGAAGTCTCGCCCTTCATCATAAGGCGGTTCTGCGACCTTCTAAAAAGGTATATCTTGCCTTCCTCCAGCGTCTTTTCAAGTGCAGGCCTGTTCATATAGCAAAGCGTCAGCACTTTGCCGGATTTATAATCCTGTATGATTGCCGGCATTAATCCTTTGTCATTAAATTTTAATTCGTCGATAAATGCTTTCATGATGTTCCTTTATTCTAACCAGGTTAGTTTTGCCAGATTAGATGGCTGTGTGTAACAAACGTTTAATCTGGCAAAACTAACCTGGTTAGATACATGTCATATTATTCGACGGAGAGTGTCCCCCTCTCGTCACAACCTGACTGACACTCCCCGTTTATGCAGATATTCCTTAGCCTGCTTTACCGAATATTCGCGAAAATGAAATATAGATGCCGCGAGTGCCGCATCTGCTTCACCGACTGTCAAGACTTCGTATATGTGCTCCAGATTACCGCAGCCGCCTGACGCGATAACCGGCACGCTTACGGATTCGCATACCTTTTTTGTGATCTCTATATCATAGCCGTTTTTCGTGCCATCGTAATCCATGCTCGTCAGGAGTATCTCGCCCGCGCCAAGCGACGTACCTTTTTTTGCCCACTCTATCGCGTCAATGCTGGTATTATCCCTGCCGCCGTTTACATATACTTCCCACTTATCTATAGCACCGGGCTTGCGTTTTGCGTCTATCGCCAGCACGATGCATTGGCTGCCGAACTTATCGGAAGATTTCTTGATGAAATCCGGATTTTTTACGGCGGATGTATTGATCGATACTTTATCACAACCGGCGTTGAGCAGATCTCTTATGTCATTAAGTTCACTTATGCCGCCGCCGACGGTAAACGGCATAAAAACGCACCTGGCTATGCGCCCCACTACAGCTATCATGATCTTCCGCTTCTCGTGGGAAGCCGTTATATCAAGAAAAATGAGTTCGTCAGCGCCTTCTTTATCGTAAAGTTTCGCGTGCTCTACGGGATCACCTGCATCCCGTAATTTCAGGAAATTAACGCCCTTGACTACCCGGCCATCTTTCACATCAAGACAAGGTATTATTCTCTTCGCAAGCATGCCGCAACAGCCTCTCTCAGATTGACTTCGCCTTCATAAAGAGCCTTACCGACTATTACACCTGTAAGGTTCTTTCTGTTCAGGGCGCACAACTTTCTTATATCATCTACGCAGGATATACCGCCCGCTATCGTAACCGGTATGTTAATATTATTCAGAAAATTATCCAGGCGCGTGATATTGGGCCCTGCCAATGTACCGTCTACAGCGACGTCAGTATAAATTACGGATGATGCTCCCAGGTGCTCCATTCGTCGCGCCATGTCTATGGCATTTACGGTAGAGCTCTTGGTCCAACCCTGTATCATAACGAATCCGTTTTTGGAATCTATTGATACCACTATGCGCTCGCCGTATCTTTTAATTGCCGTAGATATAAATTCCAGGTCCTCTACCACCTTGGTACCTAATACCACCTTGGCAACGCCGACATTAAATGCCCATTTGATAGATTCAATGCTCCGAAGACCGCCGCCAAGTTCGACCGGAATGCCGACTGATTTTACTATCATAGAGACGGAGTCCATATTTTTCGGCTCACCCGAAAAAGCGCCGTCAAGGTCTACGACATGCAATATACTTGCTCCCTGGGAATGCCATCTCCGCGCCATATCCGCAGGATCGGTGGAATATACGGTGATCTGCTCGTATTCTCCTCTCACGAGGCGTACTACATTGCCGTCTTTTATGTCTATTGCCGGTATTACTTTCATAAATGAGCCCGCAACTTACGGAACAAAGTGACGTAAGTTGCAACCTGTCTTTTTGCCCGTTAGGGCGAATTTACCCCGAGCGAAGTCGAGGGGTCATAACTTAATAAAATTCTCCAGAAATTTCAGGCCGACCTGCTGACTTTTCTCCGGATGGCACTGGATGGCATATACATTATCCTTCCAGACCATGGAGGTAAACTCAGCGCCATAATATGTCGTCGCAGCTATAATTGACTTATCCTTCGGCCTTACATAATACGAATGGACAAAATATAAAAATGCATTGTCGTCTATACCTTTAAAAAGCGGACAACCCTCCATTTTCTTACGCAGTTGATTCCAACCGATGTGCGGTACCTTTAAAAGCCTGTCATTAAATCTGGTCACATCGCCTTTTAAGATACCCATGCCCCTTGAAGACCCGCCTTCTTCGCTTTCGTCAAATAAAAGCTCAAGTCCCAAGCATATCCCCAGATACGGCTTCTTTGCATCAATTGCTTCTTTCAGAGGCTCTAAAAGTTCGAATCCTCTCAGCGCCCTCATGGCATCTTTAAAAGCGCCGACGCCGGGAAGGACTATCTTATCAGCCTTCTTCAAATCGGAGGGATCCTGCGTAACCTTAACTTTAGCGCCTAAACTTTCAAGGGCCTTGGAGACGCTGCCCAGATTGCCCATTTCGTAATCTATAACTGCGATCACTTATGTATTACCTCTTTAGCTATAAGCTGTAAGCTTTAAGCTGTAAGACGGCTAAATTATACCTTTTGTTGATGGTATCTCTTTTCGCCGTGGATCAATCTGAGTGGCTTTGTCCATCACTTCTCCGAACGCTTTAAAAACGGCTTCTAAAGTATGGTGCACATCGTCGCCTTCAGAATATATTTCAACATGTAAATTGATGTTAGCATTTTTTGCAAAGGTATCTAAAAAATCTTTTCCGTCCGCAAGTGAATATCCTTCGGACTTCAAAACGTGTGCGGTCATCAGTCCCGCTGGTCGCTTCCACACAAAAGCATATCGCCCACTAATATCTACCACAACTTTAGCACGTGCTTCATCCATCGGAACCTCGGCATCCTCATTACGTTTTATACCTTTACAGTCGACAAGCGCGTCTTTAAAAGCCTTACCCAAACAAATACCTATATCCTCATTAGTGTGATGCGTATCTACGTTAAGATCGCCGCTTGCCTTCAATGTTAGGTCAAATAATCCATGAAACGCAAACAGGTTAAGCATATGATCAAGAAAGCCTATGCCTGTTTTTATGTTTGTTTTACCTGTGCCGTCGATAACCAACTTTCCTGATATATCAGTCTCTTTGGTTTTTCTTTTTATTATTGCCTGTCTTTTCTTCATATTTTTCTCCGTCATGCTTATAGCTTAAAGCTTACAGCTTATAGCTCACTTAAACCGCGCCTTCACCGATTCTAAATGTTTCGGCAACCCTTCCATCTCTGCCAATTTTTCCAGGCTGGCGCGTGACCTTTCAAGGCCTTTTTTCGTATAGTTTATAAAATGTATGCTCTTCACAAAGTCATTCAATCCTAAACCGGAAAAGAAACGTGCTGTGCCGCCCGTAGGCAATACATGAGACGGCCCTGCTACATAATCGCCTACAGCCGTAGGCGAATACGGCCCGATGAATATCGCGCCTGCATGGCGAATCTTCTTAATGACCTTCTGCGGGCTCTTTATCTGTATCTCAAGGTGTTCAGGCGCAATGTCATTTATAACATCAATGGCCTCGTCCATATTCTTCACCAAGACGATATATCCCTTTTCAATCTCGCGCCGCATCATCCTGGCCAATTTCTTCGAATTGGTGACGAGTATAGACAGGCCCATGTGGTGTTCGCCCTGCGCTAACAGATCCGCTTTTATATATTCGGGGTTTGAGTACTGATTAGCCAATACGACTACTTCGCTCGGCCCGGCTATCATGTCTATATCGCAATAGCCGAATACCTGCCTTTTTGCCTCGGTCACATACTGGTTGCCTGGGCCTACTATCTTATCCACTTTCGGTATCGTCTTGGTGCCGAACGCCAGGGCAGCAATTGCCTGCGCGCCGCCAACTTTATATATCTCATCCACTTTAAGCAGGTTTGCCACGACCAATATATGAGGATCGACGCTTTTATATTTATTCGGCGGGGTCGCAAGGATAATACGTTTTACTCCGGCTAATCTCGCCGGCAATACCGTCATATACACGCTTGAGATAAGCGGCACCGTCCCGCTGGGCACGTAAACACCCACCGTATCAAGCGGCTGATATTTCTCGCCTACTATTACGCCGTCGTCATCTTTGATCTTCCATGATTTCCTGACCTGTTTCTTATAAAACTTGCTTATGTTATCCATTATAAGCTTAAGGTTCGTGACAAAATCCGGGCTTATATCCTGATACGCGCCGTTGGTCTCGCGTTCCGATACCCTCAGCTCGCGGGACGAAAGTTTTACACGGTCAAACCGCTTTGTGTATTTAAGTATGGCCTCGTCCCCGTTCTGCCTTACATCATCTACTATCTTCTCAACACTCTGGATAACCCTTTTATTCCTCGCCAGATTCCTAGTACGCAATTTTTCGAACTGTCTTCCGGTAATCTTGACTATTTTCACTTTTCTAACTCCTTCTCAACTATAATTACCACTTCGCTAAGCGCCTCACCTAATTTTCCGATATCCTTGCCTCCGGCTTGCGCGAAAGCGGGCTTTCCGCCTCCGGAGCCGTTCACTATTGCCGCTATCCTTTTTATTATATCATTCGCATTTATGCCGCGGTTTACTAAGTCGCCGCTTGCGGAGCATGTAAAGCTGACCTTACCTTCAAAATCAGAACCTAATGCAATAACTCCGGAGCCAATTTTTTTTCTAATTTCGCTGTCGGTAGCACGGACTTCTTCAACGTTTACACCTTTAAGAGGTGCCGCGATAATCTTTACTCCTTTTATTTCCTTCTGGTATTTTGAAATCAAATCATCTATATTTGCCGCGGGGCCGCGAACTCTAAGCAGCTCTTTCTCTAGTGCTAATCTATATTCCACTTCTTTTACCAAGTCTTGTTTTGGCGTTTTTAACAAATTTCTCAAGTCTGATATTATTTCTTCGTCATTCTTCAGGCTCTTGTACGCCATTCTCCCTGTAACCGCTTCTATACGTCGTATACCGCTGGCTATGGAAGATTCGCTTGATATTCTAAAAATGCCTATCTGCCCTGTATAATCCAAATGTGTTCCGCCGCACAGCTCTTTTGAGCACCCGCCTATTGAAACCATTCTTACTCTCTTGCCGTACTTTTCCCCAAAAAGCGCCATTGCCCCTTTTTTGCGCGCAGATTCATGGTCAAGGTGTTCTGTTTTAACTTTTAAATTTTCTCTTATAAGCGCGTTCACCATATCTTCAACGCGGTTCAGTTCTCTTTTCTCTACGGCCTTAAAGTGGCTAAAATCAAATCTAAGCCTGTCTCTTGCGACCAGCGAGCCTGACTGCTTGACATGTTTGCCCAATACCTCACGCAAAGCGTGATGAAGCAGATGAGTCGCAGTATGATTGCGCGCAATATCAAGACGCGAATCCTTATCTACAATTGCTTTAACTTTAGCTCCGGTCTTAAGATCGCCCTTCACTATCTCGGCAATATGCACAATAATGCCGCCGGCCTTCTTGGTATCGCCTACTATTGCATTGCCAGCACGTGTCAAAATCTCACCGCTATCGCCCATCTGTCCGCCGGATTCTCCGTAAAACGGTGATTTATCCAGTATAATTTCTATTCTGTCGCCTTTTTTCGCTGACTTAACTTTATTGCCGGATTTTACCATTTCCAGTATCTTAACTTCAGATTCAAGTTTGGAATAGCCGGAAAAGACGGTTGCCTTTAACGTCTCCGAAAGTTTTTTTATTGTGTTCTCGCTTCTGGAATCATCAAATATCGACGCTTTCATCTTACTATTCGTCCTGGCCGTTTCCCGCTGCAGTTCCATTTCTTTTTCGTAACCGTTTTTATCTACGATCAATCCCTTTGATTCTGCCATTTCCACGGTCAGTTCAAGCGGAAATCCGTAAGTATCATATAGCCTGAAGGCGTCCTTACCTGAAATAGCCTTCTTTTTGGCTGATTTAAGATCATGAACGAGTTTCTCCATGACTCTTACGCCTTCTTCAAGGGTATTCTGAAATTTTTTCTCTTCGCTCAATATTACATCCGCTATACTTTCTCTCATTGTTTCAATTTCCGGATACGGCTCTTTCATCGCCTTTGCCGCCGACGGAACTAACTTATACAGAAACGGAAGTTCTATATCGAGTTCTTTGCCGAACCTGAACGCCCTCCTTATCAGCATCCTTACAACGTAGCCTCTTTCCTCGTTTGACGGCAGGACACCGTCGGCTATCATAAAGACTATGGCCCTTATGTGATCGGCTATAGCGTTTACCCGAAATGCCTTATCCGCTTTTTTCTGGCCGGACAGTTTGCATATCTCGCCTGTTATTGGAGTAAAAATGTCCGTTTCAAAATTGGTTTTTACTCCCTGCATGACGCGGCCTATCCGCTCCAGCCCCATTCCCGTATCAATATTTTTATTCTTAAGGGGCATCAGGTTATTTTTGCCTGCCCTGTTAAACTGAGTAAAGACGAGATTCCATACTTCAACAAACCTGCCGCAGCTGCACGACGGCTCACAATGCTTGGTGCGGCACCCCGTATCCTCGCCCTGGTCGTAAAATATCTCGCTGCATGGTCCGCACGGCCCATCGGGGCCATCCTCGATGGCGTTCTGCGGCCAGAAATTATCATGCGCGCCGTATCTTTTAATCTTATGTTCCGGTATCTTTATATCGTTCTTCCAGATATCGTATGCTTCGTCATCGTCTTTATAGACAGAGACCCAGAGCCTGTCTGCGGGGATCTCCAGCTCGGAGACCATGAATTCCCACGCCCAGCTTATGGCATCTTTCTTAAGATAGTCGCCGAAAGAAAAATTACCGAGCATCTCAAAGAAGGTATGATGGCCTGCTGTTTTACCTACCTTATCAAGGTCACCCGTGCGCAGGCATTTCTGGCATGTAGTTGCGCGCTTAAAAGAAATATTTATGCCCATGAATTGTTCTTTGAATTGATTCATTCCTGCGGAGGTAAAAAGAACGGACGGATCGTTAGCCGGAATCAATAAATCGCTGGGAATTATCTTGTGCTTTTTGGATTCAAAAAACTTTAAATACTTTCTCCTTATTTCATCACAAGTCATAAATCTCTCTTGTTACCTCTAACCAGGTTAGATCAAGGGGGATTGCATGCATCTAACCTGGTTAGAAAAGTTTGCTCAACACTTCTATAATCACATCCTCGCTAAACCGGCGGCGCCGAAGAAAACCGTAAATCCTCTGCTTGGCCTTATCGGTACTTATATTAACCATCTTGTCGGCTCTTTGGGCCGCTAACTTATATGCCGCTTCACGTTCGTCATAACCTTCTTTAACACCCAAAATCACGGAATCCGATATCTCATCGGAAATGCCTTTTGACCGAAGCGCTGAACGCACAAACGTTAAACTGCCGGGATGAAATTTAATTATATTTTCCGCCGCCATATTTGCAAAACGGCGGTCGTCAATATATCTCATCTCGGTAAGTTCGGATATCACCTTCCCGCAGATATCACCGGCGAAACCTTTTGTTTTTAACTTGTCTCTGATCTCTTTTTCGCTCCGCTCTCTGTATTTCAGCAGTCTATATGCGCATTCCCTGGCTTTGATAAAGCTGTCGCGATTGCTCATTATTTAACTTGGCTCAGCTTCCGGGCGATTATGTTAAACTTATCGCCCAGGCCGTTAATTATATCAGTCTTTCTGAAATATATCAGGTCGACTTTCTCACCGCGGGCTAATTTGTCCATACCGCTCTCAAGTTTATACATGGGCCCAGCCACCTGATGGGAAAAACGTATGCCGAGAAAGACTAATAACAAACCTGTTATTACCAAAAGGCTGAGCATTGCAACTATGGAAAAATTCAATATGGCGTGTATTTCTGCATCGGACATGATAGAGTTTCCGACTATCGTCTGCAAACGGAAGAGATACATCTTATTGATCAGATAAAGCGACGTGCCGAGCATTATAATAGGTACTGCCGCTTGTGTAATCAATAACCGCACAAACTGCATCTGCAGTTTCCTGTTAACAAGATATTGTCTGCGCCTTTCTCTCATTTTACCTCCTTTACGATTACAAATCCCTTATTGGTCCGGACCAGCACATTCCCCTTGGCGCTCTGAACAACTTTATTATAATCGGCTACATTTTTGATTGCGGTTTTATTAATCTCTTTTATTACAAGCCCTGCCTGCATACCTGCATCAGCTGCCGGACTGTCTTTATCCACTTCCATAATCAATGCACCCTCTTCTTTTGCGATATTATACCGCTGTGAAATTTCATCAGTGATATCACTTACAGTTAGGCCTCTCCATTTATTGCTTGTGAGCGCTTCAGTCGTTCCGCCCTGGGCTCCTTCTTTCTTCGCTAGCACTTCTTCGGAAGGCCGTTCGCTCATTACGATACTGACCGTCATCTCTTTTCCTTCTCTCAACATGCCAAGCTGCGCCTTTTCGTTCACTTTTGCCTCGCCGACAAATTTCAGAAGAGTTTGAACACTGTCAATATTTTTTCCGTCAAATGTCATTATTACATCACCTGACTTCAGACCGCCTTTGTCGGCAGGGCCGTCTTTTATGGCTTCAACGACTATTACGCCCTTCTTTTCGCTCAGTTTGAAATACTCGGCCATTTCCTGTGACATTTCCTGCACCGTCACGCCGAGCCAACCGTACAAAACCTTTCTTCCTTCAATAAGGTCATCCAGGATATTCTTAAGCGAATTTACGGGAACCGCAAAACCTATACCCTGGTAGCCGCCCGTCGTGGAATATATCGCAACGTTTAAACCTATTACACTTCCCTCAAGATCGCAAAGCGGGCCGCCGCTATTGCCGGGATTTATCGCAGCGTCCGTCTGGATAAGGTCAATATAATTCCTGGCCTGGGATCCGCCTAACGGCAGTGAACGATGCAAGGCGCTTATCACGCCTACCGTGACGGTCGGTTTCGGGTTATTTGCCGCTATGCCGAACGGGTTGCCTATTGCGACTACCCATTGACCGGTTTTAAGATTGTCGGAATCACCGAGTTTTGCCACCGGCAGGTCTTTTGCCTTTATCTTTATTACGGCTAAATCGCTTCTTGGATCTGCACCCTTAAGCTCTGCCTCAAATTTCCTGCCGTCAGGCAGTATGGCAGTTATCTTGCTTGCGGTGCCGACGACATGGTCATTCGTTATTATGTAGCCCTCTTTGTCAATTATTATGCCGGAGCCTAATCCCTGCTGCTTAAATTCCCGTTCCGGTATGTCGCCGAAAAAGTCTTTGAAAAATTTGTCAAATTGCTCGTTATTCTGGCCTGGGCCTAAAAATTCTTTGGGCGGGCCGAAATAAAAACGCTGGCCCGGGACTTTCTGCGTGCTCTCAGTCACTATGCTGACAACTGCCGGCCCGACTTCGTCAGCCACGCGTATGAATGCGTTTTCTATGTCAACTTCGCCAGTAATGTTCACCGTCTTCACGATTTTTTCTTCCGGCGACGCTGCGTTAGATTTTGCGGGCAGGTTAAACCTTGCCGCTATGCCAAGCCCTATAATAATCCCTGCCACAAGAATCGTCAGTACCGAACTTATTTTATGTCTCTTTGCCCAGGTAAGCACGTTTTCACCTCTTATTTTATTTTTTCTTTAATCTCTTTTTCGATCTTCTCCAGTATCTTTGGATTTTCTTTAAGATATATCCTCGCATTCTCTTTCCCCTGCCCTATCTTCTCGTCTCCGTAAGAAAGCCACGTCCCTGTCTTTTTTATTATCTCCATCGCCTCTGCCATGTCAATCGCCCCGCTTGCGCGCGATATGCCCTCGTCATACATTATATCAAATTCGGCCTTCCTAAAGGGTGGTGCGACTTTATTCTTAACAATACTGGCGCGTACGCGGTTACCAACCACCTCTTCACCCTTTTTAAGAGAGGCTATCCGCCTCAAATCTATCCTTATGGAGGCGTAAAATTTTAATGCCTTGCCGCCGGTTGTCGTTTCAGGATTTCCGAACATAACGCCTATCTTATCTCTCAGCTGGTTTATGAAGATAACGCATGTCTTGGATTTACTAATGGCTGCTGTGAGCTTTCTGAGCGCCTGGCTCATAAGGCGCGCCTGAAGCCCCATGTGTGACGCTCCCATCTCTCCTTCTATTTCTGCGCGCGGTGTCAACGCTGCCACTGAGTCTATGACTATAACGTCAATCGCATTACTTCTTACAAGCGTCTCTGTTATGTCTAAAGCCTGTTCGCCCGTATCCGGCTGCGAAATAAGAAGATCATCCAGATTTACACCTATCTTTTTGGCATAGGTTGAATCAAAGGCATGTTCCGCATCTATGAAAGCCGCCTGGCCGCCGGCCTTCTGCGCTTGCGCTATGATAGAAAGTGTGAGCGTCGTCTTGCCGCTGGCCTCCGGGCCGAATATCTCAATCACCCTGCCCCTCGGAACACCCCCTATCCCCAGAGCCATATCAACCGCCAACGAGCCTGTAGACAGGGAAGGTATGTCAATATGGTAATCTGCCCCTAGTTTCATTATGGCTCCTTTGCCGAATTGTTTCTCAATCTGGTCTATGGCCAGATCTAGCGCCTTTGCCTTATCACTCTTTTCGCTTTTTTCCGTCTTCTTTTCGTGTTCTTCTTTAATAACTTTTGTCATATTTCCTCCGTTATCCCGCCTAAGGCGGGTTAGATTTTTATTATACATTCCATCGCCCCTTTTGTAAAGTAAATAGTTGTTCCGGATACCCTCCTTTCTACTTATATATACGTTTGAAAAAGAAAATTCTTTCAAAAAATCTTGTTAAAAATATGGCAATAGTATATAATTAGGTACAAAGAGGGGAAAATTTTGAAAAACATAGGCATAAATATTGAAATAATAGCGGTCGGAAGCGAACTCCTGCTGGGTCAGATAATAAACACTAATGCTTCTTATCTTGCCCGAAAACTTGCAGCTCTAGGCATAAACCTCTTCCACCAATCCGTAGTAGGAGATAATCCGCAGCGCCTTTCCGAAGCGCTACAGAACGCCTTAAGGCGGGCTGATATAGTCATAACTAGCGGCGGCCTTGGCCCCACCGTTGATGATATAACTATCAGTGCTATAGCCGAAGCTGTTTCACGGCCCCTGGTCCTAGATAAAACTATATTAAAAGACATAGAAGGGCACTTTAAAAAAAGAGGCATTAAAATGCCGGCTGATAACAAGCGGCAGGCATATATACCGAAAGGTGCCATAGCTGTCAAAAATCCCGTCGGCACAGCACCGGCTTCCATAATTGAGTACAGCGGCAAAACTATCATCGCGCTGCCGGGCCCTCCGCGCGAACTGATACCAATATTTGAAAGCGCGATAATCCCCTATCTCAACAAAAGATACAAAACGGAATCTGTTATATTTACACGGACTATAAGAACAACCGGTTCTCCCGAATCAGCCGTAAACAGAACGGTAAAAAAATTTCTAATGATGGACGGCCCTGTCAAGGTCGGCATATACGCTTCGCTCGGCAAGGTAGACATAAAGATTACCGCTAAATCTAAAAATACGAAACTGGCTCTCTCAAATATAAAAAAGGTGGAGGGTCAGATCGTGCGCTTGCTGGGTGACATTGTATACGGATTTGACGATGAGAGTCTTGAATCAGCCGTCGGTAAATTGCTGTTAAAAAAGAATTTGACTGTCGCAACGGCTGAATCCTGCACCGGAGGCTTGATCGCAAATCGCATTACAAATATTCCCGGAAGTTCTAAATATTTTCATGAAGGTGCTATAACTTACGGTAATGAATCAAAATTACGGGAGTTGGGTATACCTCGGGATTTGATACGAAAATACGGTGCCGTAAGCCGGTTCGTCGCAATCGCAATGGCCAGGGGCATGAAAGAAAAATCGGGTTCGGATTTTGCGCTTGCTGTTACAGGCATAGCCGGCCCTAGCGGCGGCACAAATGTAAAACCCGTCGGGCTCGTATATATCGCGCTCGCAAGCCGCAGGAAGACCGTCTGTCTTGAACAACGCTTTTTAGGAAACCGGCTGGACATAAAACTGCAGGCATCGACTGCCGCGCTGGATATGTTGCACAAATCGCTTCTAACCTGACAAATCTAACCAGGTTAGAAAGAGGTGGATTAGGAATGAGTGAGAACATCCGCTGCTTCATAGCAATAGAACTTTCGCCGGAAATAAAGACCGCCCTCCAGAAAATCGAGGATGAACTAAAATCTAAAGTCCCCAGTGTAAAGTGGGTAAAGCCCGATAATATACACCTCACCCTTAAATTCCTCGGCCACATAGACACCGACGCGGTAGAATCGGTAAAGGCGGCCTTAGGGGCGATCGCGCAAAATGCAAAACCGTTTGTCATACGCCTCTCGTCCCCCGGCGCATTCCCTACGCCAGAGCGACCCCGCGTAATATGGGTAGGGATAGATAAGGGCGATAAGGAAAGCATAGACCTTGCAAACAGTATTGAAGAAAAAACTGCGCTTCTGGGTATAGAAAAAGAAAACCGGGCTTTTCATCCGCATCTGACGCTGGCCCGGGTCGATTTTTTAAAGGATAAATCCGCTCTTAAAAATGCATTTGATTCATTAAAAATCCCGCCGGTTGAAATGACCGCTTCAAAACTTACTTTATTCCAAAGCACCCTCACGAGAGGAGGCTCAATTTATACTGCGTTGCACGAGGCATCATTTTAGAGTGGCTTTCGGCAAAGTTATGATTACTTCGATTCCGCCGGACTTATTTGCAAGGGGGCCTGTCAGGGGATTAATTACATTTTTAACTGATTCGTAGAATTCACGCGAAGCTTTTTTAAGTTCCCGCTTGTACAAATCGAAAGCCGGGGTAACATACCTCACTCTGAGGTCTTTTTCAATACCAAGGATTTTATCTCTTTCAGTCCTATCGCTAACGGCTTCCGGGGTATTTTCATATAAATATCTAACGGCGTCTTCCGTCATCTGCCTTACTTCTTTTTCATCAAGCATACCGTCCGCTCCCGCGTAATAAAGACGCAGATCTATATTCTGCTGCCGCCATAGCCATTGCG
Source organism: uncultured Planctomycetia bacterium (assembly GCA_964365575.1). Classification (GTDB taxonomy): domain Bacteria; phylum Omnitrophota; class Gorgyraeia; order JAHIPI01; family JAHIPI01; genus CAYIQH01. Next base: position 13,872 of record CAYIQH010000015.1, read on the forward strand.
CCTTCTCAAGGATAGGTGCCAATTTCTTGTAATACGGTAAGGCGCTATCATAGAATTTCTTTACTGCTGAGTCATGCGCTTTTAATAGGATAGTTACCTTCTGTTTAATAATGGGAGTGTACTCTTTTTTGTCTTTATTAATATTCGGCGGCTCCTTCGACGACTTTTCTTTGATTTTAACATTAATGTCGTCCTGTTCGTTATCCGCAAAATTAGTCACGGGCGCTTGCTTGCCGTCAATATTCTTGGCAACATAGAGCTTTGACTTGTCGGACATTTCACGCGCCTGAAAATTTTCAGAAAAGCTTAAGCTTGACTTCAGGGAGATCGCTTCAATATTAACTTGTCCCTTATCCTCATCGGGAGTATTAATAATTATGGTTAAGTCCTCGCCTTTTATTTTCATTCCCGCTATATCGCCGTTTTCGTCTTTAATGTAGAGGATTTCCGGCGCTTCTTCTTTGGGACTCTCGATTTCTTCGAAATCGGCCGATACTTCCCGTTCTAATTCTTTAGTTTTCTCGTATTCATCAAAAGAAGTAAGGTCGGGCTTGGTAGATTCTTGGTTTGTATCGGGAAGGTCTTCTGCCCATAGGACCTGCGGGCATAGTAATCCAAGTATGAGTACCAATGCAGCCAGGTTGATATATACCTGTTTTATTTTTTTGTTCCTATGCATAATCTCACCAAATACTTTTTAAATGCCGGTACTAAGAAAACTCAAAAAATCACCTTCAATTCATATAAGGTCTACTATACACGTTACCCAAGTTACTATATGAGTATACCACATAACTCGAACAAAAACAAGGCTAAATATCAACCTTTTTTAAATCTTAACCTTCATAACTGTCATCGCTTATAACTTCACTCATATCAGGCAGTTGCGGTAAAGGTATATTCGCATTACCTCCGGTATCCGACTCAGACTCAAAATCTGTATCAAATAAAGGCAGTTGCGGCACAGGGATACTTTCATCAGCCATTTTTACCGATTTATTAGGATCCGCAATGTTGATGTTGGAATTATACGGTTTTAGATCATCCGAAGGAGTTAATGTCGCCGTCACTTTTTTATCGGATTCAATTGGCTTCACTGCTTCTTTTATCATATCCACTTCTTTATTTTCTATAGGCGCTGCTGCTTTTAAATTTTTATTATCCACAAAATAGTCTGAATCGTTAAAATTTATAACGGCTGTTTTCGAAACTTCTGATTTGGCCGATGCAGACTTTGATTTCGCCTTATCAGCATTAACTGACGAGGAAGCATTTTTTCCGCCGCTTTCCTCATATACAGTTACAACTTTTTCGACTATTCGAATCTTGCCATGTGCGAAAAGAAACGTCGCGACATTGGCTGAGATAAATATGGCTGCGAGTAATATTATTTTAATCCGGTTCTTTTTCATGTTAGTCACTCTTTCTGCTTCGCCCGTTTGTAACCTAGCGGTGGGTGTGCGGTATCGCTTTACCGCGCACCCTAAGCTAATCGCGATATCTTTCTTTATTCTTGGTGCGCCACGCCGATTGACAGGACTTTATCCACCAGTAAGACCTCCACTGGTCTGCCGGGACCGTATGGGTTCCCATTATAATTCATCATGGTCGTCATGACACCTTCAACATAGCGTATATTGCCTTCGTCTTTGGCTGCTTCCAATAGCCGGGCCTCTGTTCCTGCATCTCCACCTTTCAATAAAACACGCTCGCCCGCATCCGTTGTAATGGTGTGAGTAAAAGGTGGCGGTGGTCCAAACATCATGTACGCCACACCTTCTATCCTTCCTGTATAACTAACACGGTTCTCAATCGGCGGCTTTGGCGGAAACGGCGGAACCGGCGGCTCCGGCGTTTGAGTAAAATCGACAGCGGGTAAATACAAGTTATTTTCCTCGCAAAGAAGGAAAAATCCTTCATTGGGCTGGATTATTACACCTCTGTGAAATTTCTCAAACTTATCAGGAATAATTTCCGAGCCTTCAACAGGATGATACATTGTAATACTGCTTAATTCTTCCAATGGAAGTTCGTACTGCTTCCATTCCTGTTCTTCGGCACTCCAGAAAATTACTCTTTTTGCTTTTACGCCCTGTTTGATTAATTCTTTGCTAAGCTGTTCAATGTCAAAGATCGGGCCTATTTTTATCCCGTCTATTACTCCATCGCTCATAACAGGATTAAACGGACTTATCGACACTCCGCTCCAGCCCCTGCTTAGATTAAGGGATACGGGCGTATCTAACTGCTTGCCGGCAATAGTTATGCTTGTGCTTGGATGCCACGGAATATAATCGCCATCTATAGGAACCGGCATTAGAGGCATCGGCCCATTATACTTTACATACACAAAATACGCCTCGCCCGGCACCATATTATAGGTAACGCCTTCCTTAGGATACCGCTCAAATCGTCCGTTTTTGTAGACTGCGACCAGAGGAATCCTCCATTCGGTTCTTCTGATGGCAATACCCTCTGGAGGATAGATCCCCGATTTAGACTCTGGAGGATAGATCCCCGGTTTAGACTCTGGAGAAACATCAGTCTCGATCTCTCTTATGAAGCGCTCGATAGTATACGGCTCAATCGGCAGCACCGGCATCGCGATAAGGTTCCAACCTTCGGTGAGGGTAATTGCACCTTTAACCAAATCAGGATTTTCTACTGGCGGGGGTATAAATAGCTCATCTCCAATCGGTATTTCTTCTTGTGCCCAACACATTCCAACACTGCCTAACAGCATTACTACAACTAACAAACTAAGTAACTTTTTCATCTTAGCCGCTCCTTTCAAATTTGCGAAGCAAATTTGATACTGAAGCAGCGTTAAAC
>CAYIQH010000016.1:0-16633 GCA_964365575.1 uncultured Planctomycetia bacterium
CGGGAGATACCGGGCCGGCGCGGGGATCTCCTTCAGTCTGAACCCCAGGCGGACCGCTTGGACGATGATTTCCTGATCGAAGATGAATCCATCCGAGTTCGCCTCGAAGGGCACGGCTTCCAACGTGCGTCGGGTGAAGGCGCGGTATCCCGTGTGATATTCGGAGATCTTCTGCCCTGTTATCAGATTATCAAAAAAAGTCAAAGCTCGGTTTGCTATATACTTATAAAACGGCATGCCGCCTTTTAAGGCCATGCCGCCCAGGATGCGTGAGCCAAGCGCTATGTCAAACATATCGGTGACCAGAAGGCCTGCCATAGTCGGGATCAGTTTGGCCGGATACTGGTAATCCGGATGGAGCATTATTACTATATCGGCCCCTTTGCGCAATGCCTCCCTGTAACACGTCTTCTGATTTCCGCCGTAACCCTTATTTACATCATGTAGATACGTGGTTATGCCCAGTTCCTGTGCCTTCGGTACCGTAGAATCGTGGCTTTTATCATCTACCAGCAGGATCTCATCAACGATATCCTTGGGGATTTCCCTATAGGTCTTTTCGAGGGTCTTCTCCGCATTATATGCGGGCATAACGACCACTATTTTCTTATTGGCAAGCATACCCTACCTTTTTTGGGGTCAGACCCTAGCCCGCGTGATACACTGTTAAGGGTCTGACCCCGAAAAAATATTATACACTTTTTCCTTGTTTTTGTATAGCATAAAATATATAATCAATGAGCACATAACTTACGGAGCCATGATAGTCAAATTTGCGACGTAAGTTATAAGTGCGAATTTATCCCGAGCGAAGCGAGGGATCTCTCCTCTGGAGGTAACTATGTTTTCGAAGCTTAATAGTGATAATAAGATACTAATATTGATAATAATAGCGTCTTTGGCCATAAAATTCGCTATATTCGGTTATGGAATGATAAAGATGCCTTCTTATAAATTCATGCCGGATACCCCCACTTATGCGGAACCGGGGATAAATCTCGTTGAAAAAGGCGTATTTGCGACTTTTGCGAACGACGGAACGATAAAATATGAGGTAATCAGGACACCCGGATATCCCCTCTTCCTCGGCTTTCTCAATAAAAGTATGGGGTTATCCCTTGATTGGGTAATAGCGATACAGCTTCTCCTTATAACGTTTGCGGGGTATGTAGTCTATAAAGCAGCTTATGAACTGGACAAAAAGATAGCTCTCCTGGCAGCGTTTATTTTTCTTTTCGACCTGCCTGTCACCATGACAAGCCTCCTGCTTTTAAGCGAATCGCTATACACGGTATTCATCGCGATCTTTATGTATTTATTCCTGAAATATCTGAAAACGCGCAATATTTATATTCTCATATCATCTGCAGTATTGCTCATCATGGCTACATACATAAGGCCCATAAGTTATTACCTGGGAGTGTGCATAGCCGCCGGAGTATTACTTTCGCTGATATCATCAGATTTCAAAAAAGCCGCGGCACATTGCCTGATATTCTTAATGGTATTTTACAGCCTGACGGGGATATGGATTTACAGAAACTATATCAGGACAGGGACGTCTGAATTCAGCCCCATAGGCAAAATGGACCTCCAGAACATGGGCCTTACCCATAAATATGCGCGGGAAATCCGGTCAAAGGATATAAAAACAACCCCTGTCCTGTATTACGCCGGACAGGCGACGGAATGCATCAATATATTTTTTACAAGGCCAGGCACCCTCAAATATTTGAGATCAGTGCCGATAAAAGTCCTTTCGAAGATATTCGGGTACCCGTGGGTCGTATTCTGGATAGCAGGTTTGTTTTTCGCCCGCTATAATAAGGTTACGCACATTTTTTTGTTATTCACTATCCTGTATTTTATGGCTGTTTCGGTGGTCGGGGTAGGCCTTTGCGTAGGTTCCAGATTCAGGGCGCCTGTCATGCCTTTGATCTCCATACTATCCGCCAGCGGATGGATGGTGCTATATCCGAAGATCAAAAGCCTTCTCAAAAAATAGGGACAGATACTATTTTTCTGTGAAAAAATTCACGAAAAAATAGTATCTGTCCCTATTTTTTAACGCTCTGTCATATTGCCGGGTTCCGGTCCTTTGTATGTCGTGCGGAACAGGAACGGCATATCGGGGAATGCCTTCAGCCTGAATACGACCCAGAAAGTGTAATCTTTCTGGTCTTTTATGCGGGCAGTAAATTCTCCTATCCAGCAGTGCAGGTCTTTAAATATGGTGTATTCTTGCTGCTGGAATTTATTATTTTCCAGTTCGTATCTTTCGTATATGCGGAATTTCCAATCTTTATTTATCCTGTAAGTAAGCTGGCTTGTGATCTGCGAATGCTCTGTCCTTTCATATAGATAGCCGAGGCCGAATCCCACATCTTCTGTTTTGTTGACATAAAAATCCGCATTGATAGTCTCAAATTTTTTACCGCCTTTTTCCGTTTTAGCGGTCGCCTTCAGGAGCATCCAGTCGTACGGCCTTACTTCAAGGTTGTAATTCATATTCAAGAGTTCGTTTTTATCCCCTGCTCCGTTTCCTATGACATATTTCGAGTCCACAATAAATGTCAGAAGGTCGGCTGTATATTTATCTCCGTTCTGATTAGTCCTCTTTGTCTGTAATTTATTCTCTAACGCAAATGTAATGCCGTTTTCTCCGCGCAGGCTGTCTATTTCGTCAAATTGGTATAATTCTTTAGGGCTGTAATTAGGCGTTGTGATAAATTCATATCTGGCAGAAGGTGTTACGAGGTGCCTGACATCATGTAGATCCAACCCCAGCCAATTAGTTTCAAGGTCGTATATTTTATAAAATTTGGTGTACAATTCGGTTCCGCAGTTAAAAAATGCCCTCAGGGCATCATTATCCCCATTAGCTGCCTTTGAATAATACGTCTCCCTAGTCCCGACAAAAGGATTTATACTCAAGAATCCAAAAACTCTAAAGGGGTAAGATAATTCATTTTTAGAATCTATCCTTGTAGAATGGTAATCAATTGCAGATGAAACTACCTCGGGCGGATCATTGGCGAAACTCTGGTTCAAAATCCCGGCATTTGACTCATTCTGATAATAAAGGTTCATATTATTCAGTATCTTGAGTTTCCTTATTATCATTCTTGCTTCCGGCAGCCTCTCGGTTGTAGTAAAAAATTTATTGACCTTCGGCTCAGCCAAAAGCGTAAAGGAATAATTATCTTTTCCTCCTGCATATGATAGGTATGTAGGAGGCTGATTATCTACTTCGTATTCTTCTTTATAGAAAAAGTCCTTTATGAGGTCTTTATCGCTCAATTTGTGATATTCGCCCGTCATAACGCTATTCTCATCCACGTCCCATTTGTGCCTCAATTGCGCTCGCCACCTGTCGTTATTTGTCTCTACGGACGGCTTTCGATCATGTATATAATAAAATCTGGCGTAGCCTTTTCCGAATTTCTCCATGCCGTAATTGTAGTCTATCCCCTCGCCGAGGCCGCGCCTCGACCTATAGTCCAGATGGATATGCCCTTTAGAGTCGGGATGAAAAAAGTATCTCCATGCAGTCAACGCGTAAACCCCCCACTCCTTATCATAGCCGGGCACTATATCTACCTGCGGCATGTTATCATTGAGAGGATGATTATAGTAGGGGACGTACATTACAGGTACGTTTCCCAGATAAAAGAAGACATGCCATGCCGTAATTCTGTCATTGAGATAAATCTTTATCGTCTTTGCTACTATGCGATAATGGGGCTGGGTAAAATCGCAGGTGGTAACATAACTATCCTTCAATATGAACAGCTTGTCGTCTACTTTTTGTATAAGAGGCGCCTTGCCGTACCAAGGCGGCATATTCATAGCGCCGTTGTCCAGCTCGCCTTTTTTGGTCGCAAAATTATATACGACTTTATCCGAAGTAAAAGTATTTCCTTCCTGATAAAGCGTTACATTGCCCTCTGCTACGCCTTCCTTGTCTTCAATATTGACGACGATGCTGTCGCATGTAAGCCTGACTTCTTTATATGTTATGGAGACGTTGCCCGTGCCGGTGACCATCTTATTTGCGTAGTCGTACTGTACACTGTCTCCATTCACGATTATAGGAGTCGCGGCCTCTTTGATTTTTAATTCTTCCGGGGTAGGCTTCATGCTCTCGATTGACTTCCTGAGCCCCTCCATCGCAGCCCGCCCTGATTTTTCAGGAACATACGTAGGTTCTTTTCCGGGCTCTACGGCATAAAGTGATGCGGGTACTAATATAAAAATTATGAAGGCTGATAAATATTTTTTAACTCGCATTTTGCAGCTTTTTCCAATCGCTGAGGAATCTGTCAATTCCTATATCGGTAAGCGGATGCCTTACCAGTTTCATAAGGGTATCGTAAGGTACGGTAGCGATATCCGCCCCTATCTTTGCGGCCTCCAGGACATGAAGCGGATGCCTTATGCTCGCTACTATTATTTTCGTAGGGAAATTATAATTTGAATATATAGTCTTTATATCCCTTATTATATCCATGCCTTCATGGCTTATGTCGTCAAAGCGGCCTATGAACGGGCTTACGTATGTAGCACCTGCCTTCGCCGCCAAAAGCGCCTGCGTAGCGGAAAAACAGAGCGTCACATTGGTCTTTATACCTTCTTTTGACAAAAGCCTCGTAGCCTTGAGGCCTTCCTGAATGAGGGGGATCTTTACAACGATATTCTTATGCATCTTTGAAAGGCTTCTTGCCTCTTTGATCATCTCATCATGTTTAAGCCCTATTACCTCCGCGCTTATCGGGCCGTCGACGATAGAGCATATCTCTTTTATCAGAGAGCTAAAGTCTTTGCCTTCGCGGGCTACCAAGGTGGGATTAGTCGTAACGCCGTCTATTATGCCTAAATCGTTGGCTTCTTTTATCTCGCGTATATTTGCCGTATCTATGAATATTTTCATTTTAAATCCCTTGCCAGCTTTAAGCTATAAGCTTTAAGCTATAAAAAGTTTCCAATCCGATACAGCTTATAACTTACAGCTTACAGCTAAGTTATCTTTTACAAGTTCTGCGGCGCCGATAAGCGCGGCGTCGTTCCCGAGTTTTGCTCTTACGATTTTTACAACCCTTCCCGGAATCCGTAAACTCTTTTTACTGACCGCTTTTCTTATTGAGCCGAAGAGTATTTCGCCGGCGCCCGCCATTCCCCCTCCTATAATTATAATCTGCGGATTGAGAAGATTTACGACACCTGCCAGCGCGTTTCCTATATGCTCGCCCATCTTCCGCCAGGCATTCGCGGCTGCCTTGTCGCCTTTTAAGGCCGCTTCGCTCAGACGTTCCGGTGTAAACGGCGTAATCCTGTCTTTGCGCCCTATTCTCTTGCGCGCATCATCAAGAAAATACTCCCTGCCGACGTAGGCCTCCAGGCAGCCGGAACTTCCGCAATTGCATGCCGGCCCATCTTCATTTATCGGCATGTGGCCTATCTCACCGGCGACTAAAGATGCCCCCCGGTACAGATTGCCATCTATTATGACCGCGCCTCCGACACCTGTCCCAAGCGTCATGCATATTGCATTTTTATAGCCCTTGCCGGCTCCGAACCTGAGCTCGCCCATGGCCATGACCTTTACATCGTTGTCGATAAAAACGGGCACGCCGATATCGCGTTCAAGGATCTTTTTCAGGGGCACATTCGTCCATCCGGGCACATTGGTCAAACAAAAAACCAGGCCCTTTTTAAAATCTACAAGGCCTGGTAACCCTATGCCTAAACCCAGTATTTCGCGTTTTTTAATATTATTTTTTTCTAAAATTATCCGAACGGCGCCGGAAAGCGCTTTTATCAGTGTTTCGCGCCTGTAATTCTGAGTAAGAAAATCTGCCCTATAAAGGATGCGGCCGCCTAAGCCAAGCAGGGCAACTTTGGTATGAGTACCGCCGATATCCACCCCTATAATATATCTTTTCATCTTTATGGCTATATTATTGTCTTCTCGCTGTCCTTCTCGAAAAAGTGCACCTTATTCATATCAAAGACTATATCAAGTTTTTTGCCCATTTCCGGCGTGCTGCGGCTTCCCACCCGGGCTATAAAGGAATGCTTTTGCGTATTAAGATAAAGATATACTTCCGAGCCCATGGTCTCAACCACGTCCACCATCACGCTTATGGTGTCTTCCGCCTGAGCGGTCGTAACAAACAATTTATCGTATATAACATCCGGCCTTATGCCGAATATCACGTCCTTCCCCGCGTAAGGCAGGAGCACATCAGTCATCTGATCCACAATGCCTACCTGAAAATTACCTTCGTCAAAATATAGCCTGCTGTTTTTCTTTTCGATGACGCCGTTCATAAAGTTCATGGGAGGGCTTCCGATAAACCCCGCCACAAATTTATTTACGGGCCTATCATAGACAGCCATGGGGGCGTCGCACTGGTGTATTACGCCGTCTTTCATAACCGCTATTCGGCTACCGAGCGTCATAGCTTCAACCTGATCATGAGTAACATATATCATCGTTGTCTTAAGGCTGTTATGAAGTTTATGTATCTCTGTCCTCATCTGGACTCTGAATTTTGCGTCAAGATTGGAAAGGGGTTCGTCAAACAAAAAGACAAGCGGTTTTCGCACTATTGCCCGGCCGACGGCTACGCGCTGTTTCTGGCCGCCCGACAGCTCCTTGGGTTTTCTCTTTAGAAGGAGATCGATGCCTAAAATAGTTGCCGCTTCTTTGACACGCTCCTCTATCTCGCTATTCGGGATTTTTCTTAATTTGAGGCCGAATGCCATATTATTGTAGACGTTCATGTGGGGATACAGGGCGTAATTCTGAAAAACCATCGCTATATCTCTGTCCTTGGCGGGAACATCGTTCACTAATTTATCGCCGATATAGATCTCACCCTTCGTAATATCTTCAAGCCCGGCTATCATTCTCAGCACGGTAGACTTACCGCATCCGGAGGGGCCGACGAGGACAAGAAACTCCTTGCTCTCAACACCCAGAGAAATGTTTTTTACGGCTTCTATATCCTCTCCGTATACCTTTGAAACATTTTTTAAGCTTACCTGCGACATTTGCGGTTCTTTCTGTTTAACCGTCTTATTATAAATTATACATCAGCTCTTTGCAATGAAAATCCGCCTCAGGCGGATCAACTGAAATAATCGATGAGGCGCGATATCATGCTTCTTAAATCCTTGCGGTGAACCACCATGTCAACGAGGCCGTGCTCCAGCATGAATTCTGACTGCTGGAAACCCTGCGGCAGCCTCTGCCGTATAGTCTGTTCAATGACCCGCGGCCCCGTAAAACCGATAAGGGCCTTCGGCTCGGCGATCATGACATCGCCTAAGGACGCAAAACTCGCCATTATGCCTGCCATTGTCGGATTGGTTAAAAGCGATATAAATAAAATGCCTGCTTTATTATGCAGGCTCAAAGCCGCGCTTGTCTTAGCCATCTGCATCAACGAAAACATCCCTTCGTACATTCTTGCGCCGCCGCCTGAGCCCGAACATATAATAACAGGAATCTTTGCCTCTGTCGCCCTTTCTATGGCGCGCGTTATCTTTTCGCCGACTACCGAACCCATGCTGCCCATTATGAAACGCGAATCTGTAACTACCAGAATAACCTTTTTGCCTTCCATTTTACCTTCGCCGCAGATGACAGCCTCTTTCAGGCCGGTAATTTTCATATCGTGTTCCAGTTTGTCTTTGTATTTTTTGGGGCCTTTAAAATTGAGGGGGTCTTTGGACTGGAGATTTTTGTCAAATTCCTTGAAGGTATCCTTATCAAGAAGCATGCCTACGCGCTCGTATGCGCCGGCTTTGAAATGATAATTACATTTAGGTCTTATTGTAGACGATCTCCCCGCATTCCTCGCACTTGGTCCAGAGCCCCTCGGGGATATCTTTTTTCTTTTTCGCGACTTTGACTATCGTGTATCTTGGTTTTCCGAATAGTGCCATTTCTCACCTATTAGGGGACAGATACTATTTTTCGCACAATATGGAAAATAGAAAAATAGTATCTGTCCCTATTTTTTTAATCTACCTGCGCAAACCGATAAGTTCGCGCGCTTTATCTACCGCTGACGACGCGTCTTTGGCATAGCCGTCAGCCCCGATGGATGAGGCAAATTCCTCAGTAATCGGCGCGCCTCCCACCATAGTTTTCACTTTTCCGGTAAGCCCCTGAGCCTTAAGCTCCGTCATCACCTGTTTCATGGAGCCCATGGACGTCGTCAGAAGCGATGACATCGCTATTATATTCACGTCTTTAGTCTTTGCCGTATCCACAAACTTCTCTACGGATACGTCTATGCCTAAATCCAGGACTTCAAAACCCGCGCCCCGAAACATCATCGCAACAAGGTTTTTTCCGATATCGTGCAGATCGCCCTTCACTGTCCCTATGCCTATTTTCGCGACGGGTTTTATGCCGCCCTTAGACAAGTGCGGCTCAAGTATATTTAGCCCCGCATGCATGGCCTTGGCTGATATCAGGACTTCCGGTATAAATATTTCGTTATTCTTGAATTTCTTGCCGATATCATCCATGCCGTCTATCAGAATATTCAGTATGTCTCTGATAGGCATCTTTTCATCTATTGCAGTTTTCGTAAGATCGGCTACCTTCTTGATTTCGCCGTTCTTGAGGGCATTTTTTATCAGTGATAACTTCATACTTTCCTCCAACTTACTCTAACCAGGTTAGATACATGTAATCCCCCCTATTCTAACCTGGTTAGATACATGCTGAAAAATGTCCCGTTTCGGCTACGCCGAAAACTTATTCATTACAAGGCCGCTTAACGGCTTCGGATAAAAATACGTGGACTTGTGCGGCATCCTGTCGCCGCTCGCCGCTATGTTGCGCACCTGTATCATCTTCGTCGGCGCCTGAAAAAACGCTATCTCACATTCCCCGCTCCTGACCTGACGTATGGCATCGTCTTCGTCTCTCGTGTATAAAATATTTTCGTCGTTGTAAGAAGATTTATCCACATGAAGTATATGCCCCAGCACAAGGAAATGAAGTACAGTAACGTTAAGCCGCCTCCACTCGCTCGACTTATCCTCCTTTATGACTTTATCCAGGACCCCCTCGTTTTTTAACTTCAGCACATAAAATTTCCCGTTTTTAAAATACACGCCAAAGGCGTATCCCGTCTTCATCTTTTCCAGGGCGTCAAACATCGCTTTTTTTGTCTTAGTCTCTTCTATTTTGAAATAAGGCTGTAATTTTGATTCGATCGCCTTCCAATCCCCGCCGCCCGCATTTTTTATGACGCGGTAGGTAGAAAGTATGGTCAGGTTGTCATCTGTCAGGCTTGAGAAATATACCATGAGATTTTCAAATTTTTCCGCCTCTTTCAGGCCGAGCTTCTTCCTCATCTCGTCTCTGAAGGCAAGCGATACTTCATAGCGGTGATGGCCGTCTGCTATAAAGACCTGTTTTTTATCCAGATATTTTTGTATCTTCTCTATAATATCCTGATTTGTCAGGCGCCAGATCCTGTTAACTATACCCTCAAACCGGATATTAATGATGGGCTTGGACTTTTTAGCATATCCCTTTATGGCATTTGTTACGCGGTTTCCATCATCATGGAATATGCAGAATATGGGTTCGGTATTGGCACCTGAAGCACGGATCAGGTTAAGCCTGTCTTCTTTTGGCTTGGCAAAAGTGTATTCGTGCGGAAGGACGATATTCTTCTTAGGGTCCTCGATCCTCATCAGCGAGATAAAGCCCATGCGCTTCTTCGGTTTTCCGTTATGCAGATATTCCTGCTCGTAGACATATATCGCAGGTTTTATATCTTTTTTTAATACGCCCTTTTTTAGCCATTCTTCCAGAAAATTTGCGGCTCGCGTATATTTATTATCGTATTCACTGTCTTCGGGCGCATGTTTGCCCAGTATTATCCTCACGATATTATACGGACTGGCCTTATATAATTCCTCTTTCATTGTATGGGAGATAACATCATACGGCGGGGATACTACGGATTTAAAGTCTTTGACCTTCTCGCGATTATATAACACACCCCTGAAGGATAAAATTTTAGCCATTTATCATTGCCCTATTAATTTTTCTTTAACGCTGTAAAAGCCGCCGCACCCAAAAAACTGCCGATAGCGTCAGCTATAAGATCTAATACGCTGACAACTCTGCCGGGCGTAAAATACTGGTGAAATTCGTCTGTCAAGCCGTAAAGGGTGCCTATTATGAATGTTATGAGTACTAAACCCCTTGTGGAAATTTTCTCGGATGTGCCTACGAAAGCCCGCGCAAGAATAAAGCCCAAAACCCCGTATTCCACAACATGCAGTATTTTATCTAATCCGCCTATTTCAACATTAACGCCGAACGGCTGCTGCTGGGATGACACCCAGAAGATGATTATAGCATATATTATAACAGGAAACCAAAATTTTAGAAAATGTTTTTTGCTATGCACCACAGCATCCGCAGGAAGGGTTATTTTTATCCTTTTTCGGACAGGCGGGTTTATTGGAAGATTTCGTCTTGTAGTCAGTGTGATAAAAACCTGATCCTTTAAATATTACTCCCGCGCCGCCTACTATCAGCCGCTTAACGGCACCGGAACATTTGGGGCATTTCTCCGTAAGCTTATCCGTCATTTTCTGAAACATCTCAAAGTGATGTCCGCATTTTTTACATTCGTATTCGTATGTCGGCACTTTCTGCTCCTTTACTTAAATGCTTTTTTGATTTTATCCGTAAAGCTGCTCTTATTTACATCCTCGCCGGAAAGTTTCGCGAATTCTTCTATGAGCCTGCGCTGCTCCGGCGTAAGGCGCCTGGGTATATCTATGATTACCCTGACCAGTTCATCACCCGGCATTTTATTATGCACGTCGGGGATGCCTTTTTCCCGTATCCTGAATACCTTTCCGCTTTGCGTGCCGGCAGGGATCTTCATCTTGACGTGGCCGTCAAGCGTCGGGACATCCGTCTCGCCTCCCAATATAGCTTTAGGCAGGCTGATAGTTATTTCCGTCAGTAAATCGTTATGATGTCTTTCAAATACAGGATGGCGCTCTACTTCTATGATGACATATAAATCGCCCCTGCCCGCTGTCCCCTCTTCGCCTTCGCCCCGCACCCTTAAACGCGAACCGTTATCTACTCCGGGGGGAATCTTCACCTTGATCTTGTGGACTTCTCTGGCTCTGCCTTCGCCTTTACACGTCGGACAAAGTGTCTGTATTACATGTCCTTCTCCGCCGCACTTTTGGCAGGTCTGCCTTAGCTGGAAAAAGCCGCTTGATACTATTACCTGGCCTGAACCTTTACACTGTGAACATGCCGCTTTTTTTGTCCCCGGTTTTGCTCCGCTGCCGGAGCATGTAGAGCAGGTTTCATATCTGGGAACTGTTATGGTCTTTTCTGTTCCTGACGCTGCTTCTTCTAATGTTATACCAACGGTGATCTGTAAATCATGGCCCCGGCGCGCTCTGCCGCCGCGGCCCGCTCCCCTGGCGCCGAATATATTAAATCCTAAGTCGCTGAAAATATCCTCAAAGATCCCGCCGCCCAATCCCAAATCGTCCATACCCTGAAAGACGCTTCCGAAGTCAGCGCCTTTAAAGATATCTTCGTAGGCGTATTTCTGGTCTATTCCGGAGTGGCCATATTGATCGTAGAGTGCGCGCTTCTGCGAGTCGGACAACACCGCATACGCTTCGGAGATTTCCTTAAATTTCTCCTCAGCCGCTTTCTTCTGCTCATGCGGCACCCTGTCAGGATGGTATTGCAGGGCTAGCTCTCTGTATGCTTTCTTTATTTCGTCCAGCGTGGCGCTTTTTTTGACGCCCAATATTTCGTAGTAATCGCGTTTTGTGCTTGCCATTTATTATTTGTCTTTTTCTTCTTTGAATTCTGCGTCGATGATGTCGTCGGGTTTTTTCTCGCCAGGCTCGGGAGCGGCTTCCGGCCCCTCAGGTTTCGGCCCCTGGCCTCCTTGTTGTTTCTGTTGCTTCGCCGCCGCCTGCTTATAAATCTCCTCCGCCAGCTTATGCGACGCTTTCGTCAGCACATCCGTCGCACTCTTTATTCTCGTCACATTTTTATCTTTTATAGCGGTCCTGAGATCGTTAAGTTTTGATTCTATATCGGCGCGCTCCTCCTGGCTGACCTTATCGCCGTAATCCTTGAGGGATTTCTCGACGCTATACGCCAACGTATCTGCCTGATTAATGACCTCGACTTCATCTTTTCGCTTTGCATCTTCGGCCGCGAATTTCTCGGCGTCTTTCACCATCTTATCAATTTCTTCCTTGGAAAGCTTCTTGGGCGCAGTAATGCGTATTGACTGCTCCTTGCCCGTACCCAGGTCCTTGGCCGAGACGTGGACTATACCGTCCCTGTCGATATCGAATTTTACTTCAATCTGCGGCACCCCGCGAGGCGCGGCAGGGATCCCGACCAGGTCAAACCTGCCTAATTCTACGTTACTATCCGCCATCTGCCGCTCTCCCTGCAATACCCTAATTGTGACCGCGGTCTGATTATCCGCCGCCGTAGAAAAGATCTGGCTTTTCTGCGTAGGAATCGAAGCGTTCCTCTCTATCAATTTTGTGTTCACCCCGCCCAGAGTCTCAATGCCTAAAGAAAGCGGCGTGACATCCAAAAGAAGCACATCCTTCACTTCTCCCGTAATGATCGCCGCCTGAATAGCAGCGCCTAGAGCCACGCATTCCATGGGGTCAACTCCGCGCTCGATCTTCTTGCCGACGTAATCCTCGAGAAACTTCTGGACAATCGGCATCCTCGTAGGGCCGCCTACCATTATTATGCGGTCGATATCCTTCGGAGCCAATTTCGCGTCGGAAATGGCCTGCTCCATGGGGTGTTTGCAGCGTTCTATGATTGGTGAGATGAGATCTTCCAGTTTCGCGCGCGTAATATTCATTGTCAGATGTTTCGGGCCGCTTGCGTCGGCCGTAATAAACGGTAGATTTATGTCAGTGCTGAGTGTGGATGAAAGCTCTACCTTCGCCTTCTCCGCCGCTTCGCGCAGCCTCTGCACAGCCATCTTGTCGCTCATGATGTCTATACCGGTCTCGCGCTTGAATTGTCCGGCTATGTACTCAAGCAGGAGCTTGTCCATGTCCGTACCCCCGAGCTGGGTGTCGCCGGATGTCGATTGGACGTGAAACACGCCCTGCGCCATTTCCATTATCGTTACATCAAGCGTTCCGCCTCCGAGGTCAAATACCATTATCTTCTGCTCTTTTTGCGATTTCTCAAGGCCGTAAGCAAGGCACGCGGCTGTGGGTTCGTTTATTATCCTTAAGACTTTTAATCCCGCTATCTCGCCCGCATCCTTCGTGGCCGTTCTCTGGTTGTCGTCAAAATACGCGGGGCATGTAATTACCGCCTCTTCTACTTTATCTCCTAAATACGCCTCTGCATCCTGTTTTATTTTCTGCAGAATGAATGCCGATATCTGCTGAGGCGTATATTCTTTGCCGTAAACTTTGAATTTAAAATCTGTGCCCATCTTGCGCTTCGCGGCCTGAATAGTGCCTTCCGCATTTATCGCGGCCTGGCGCCGTGCCGGCTCGCCTACTAAACGCTGCCCGTCCTTTGTAAATGCTACATAAGAAGGAAACGCCTTTCCCGACGCAACGCCCGCGCCTTCGGCAGACGGAATAATTACAGGCTTGCCGCCCTCCATGTATGCTGCTGCTGAATTCGATGTACCTAAGTCTATTCCTATTACTTTAGCCATTTTCGACCCCCTTGCCAATTTTTACCAACGCCGGACGCAAAAGCCTGCCGTTTATCCTGTAGCCCGGCTTCAATTCCTCTGTTATAATCCCGTCTTCCTCACCCACCGGCCCTTCTACCTCTACAACCTCATGCTGGTGAGGATCAAACTTTTCTCCTACTGTTTTTATTTTTTCTACGCCAATATCTTTTAAGAAAATCTGTATCTGCGCCTGTATCATATCAACGCCTTCCTGCACCGCCTTAAAATCTTTCGCCTCTTTTATGTGCTTCTCCGCAATTTCCAGATTATCCAGTATCGGCATAAATTCAAGAAGCAGGCGGTCGTTGGCGTATTTTATGGAATCTATCTTCTCTTTTTCCAGGCGTTTTTTCGTGTTTTCAAGATCAGCCAGGACGCGCAGATACTTATCGTTGAGTACGTCGTAATCCTTGTTTTCTTTGTTCTCTTTATTTTCTTTATTTTGCATCAATCTCATCCAATATCTCCGACAGTGCGGACGCGAGAAACTCCACCATAGGCACTACTCTTTCGTATGCCATCCTCTTCGGCCCTATGACGCCCAATCTGCCGGATATCTTGCCCTTTTTTTTGTAGCCGCGGCTTACCATGCCGCAATCTTTCAGATAAGCCAGTTTGTTTTCCCTGCCGACCGAAATCGCCAGCCCTCCGTCGTCCGTCTCGCCGCACAATACGTGCAGGATCGTGTTCTTATCCTCAAAGCATTTGAAGATGCTGTATAATTTTTTGAAGTCTCTGAACTCAGGCTGCTCAAGTATGTGGCTTGTCCCATCAAGATATACCTTCTCAAACTGCGTGACGACGGTGATTCCCACATAACGGGTAAGACCCGATATAAGTGAGGAAGTCTTTTCCATGGCATCGTCCATAGAGCGGATGCCGCTATGGTATTTTCCTTCTATAGTATCAATGACATTAGCGTTTAAATCTTTTATATGCATCAGTGAGCTTATGTAATACCTGTAGCCCTTATCGGTGGGAACTCGCCCTGCGGATGTGTGAGGATGCATAATAAAGCCCATCTCCTCAAGCTCCACCATCACATTGCGTATGGTCGCGCTTGAAAGGCCGAGGCCTCTGGCGACAAAGTTAGAGCCTACCGGAGCCGCCGAATCCACGTGCGAATTGACGACTATCCTTAAGACTTCTTCCTGTCTTTTGTTTAACCTTTTCTGTGTTTGCATGGCTTTATTTCCGCTTTGATAGAATTAGCACTCTGATAAAGAGAGTGCTAAAGTGCTATTCTAGCATGGTGCCTGTGTTTGTCAAGTTATTTTGGGATTTTCTTTCCGGAAAATATCGGCAGAAGCTTGACGGGTATTTTTGCATCTACATACACGCCATCTTTGCGGTATTCCTCTTTCAGGATCTTGCCATATTGGCGTATCATGCTGTATTTTTTCATTTCCGTGTGGGGCAGAACAATCTTTATGCGGGTCGTCATCCCTGACAATTCAAGGCTGAGCCTTTTGATCAATTCGTCAAGGCCCTCCCTTTTCAGGGCAGACATGACTATGGGCGAGTCAAATTGCCTCTTAATACTCCCGAGCAGCACATTATCGCTTATCTTATCTGTTTTATTCAGGACATTTATTACGGGCTTATCTTCTATGCCGAGATCCTTTAAAACGGCCCTTACGGCCAAAGCACATTCGGTTATTTTAGGGTGGCTTAAATCCATGACATGAAGCAGTATATCGGCGTGGACAGCCTCTTCCAGCGTGGCTTTGAACGACTCCACCAAGTGATGCGGCAGATTATGTATGAAACCGACTGTGTCCGCAAAAAGAATGCTCTGGTTGTCGGGCAGGACATATCTTCTTACAGTGGGGTCCAACGTACTGAAAAGCTTATCCTTGACATAGACGTCCGCTTTGGTAAGGGCGTTAAAAAGCGTGGATTTTCCGGCGTTGGTATATCCTACTATGGCGATGGTTGAGGCAGAAAATCTTTCGCGGTTTTTTCTGCGCGCACCTCTCTGCGCTGTGGCATCGTCCAGCTCCCTCTTCAGGCGGGCTATTTTGTCTCTTATTTTGCGCCTGTCAACTTCAAGCTTCTGCTCGCCAGGGCCGCGTGTGCCTATGCCGCCGCCGAGCCTTGAAAGCATTATGCCTTGTCCCGTCAGTTTGGGCAGAAGATACGTCAGCTGGGCCAGTTCTACCTGTATTTTACCTTCCTTGGAATGGGCCCTCTGCGCAAATATATCAAGGATAAGCTGCGTCCTGTCTATGGTTTTTGCGCCGATGACCTCTTCAAGATTCCTTTGCTGCGTGCCGCTCAGGTCATGACTGAATATTACGACGTCCGCATTCTCCGCCTGCGCTACGCCGGCAATCTCTTCCACCTTGCCTTTGCCTATCAGATATTTCGGCGAGAATTCAGAGCATCGCGCAAAAATTTCCCCCGCGATCGCCACGCCGCTTGAGAGCACAAGGTCCCTCTGCTCCTCGTAGAGATCCTCTATCTCCCAGCTCGTGTCTTCTTTAGAATGTCGTACTGTGACTAATATGGCTTGTTCCATGAATGTGCCCTTCCATGAAAATTATACCCCTCCAAACAAAAAATCCCAAGCTATTTTTAGCCCTGAGCTTGTCGAAGGGCAAAATGTGCTTGGGTACAGCTTCCCGATTGGGTTGGTAACCGCTGCTACTTAGGACATCTTTGCAGGTTATTTCTCCACAACGTAGTATTTCTTCTCTCCAACACGAACTTCCCAGTAAGGATAGAATGGCGAAGATGTTGGGCCACCTGGCTCCCACACAAGGCACGCTTCAATGGCCGCGGTCTTTGCTTCCGGAATAGACTCCATGACTTTTTGAATCGCTTCTTCTTTTGAAATCTGAACATATCGCGTCGGTTGC
>CAYIQH010000017.1:0-1475 GCA_964365575.1 uncultured Planctomycetia bacterium
TTATCTTCAAGAGACTGCACGGCATTTTTTATTATATTAAAGAAGATCTGCTGAATGTGTTTCCTATCAGCCATTATGGGAGGTAAGACAGGCGGTATATCTTTTTTGATCTGGATATCGGAAAGTTTTATCTCTGCATCAAGGAAGGTAAGCGCTTCTTCTATTTCTTTTGCTACTTCTATTCTTTCGCGTTTTACCGTTTTGCCGGGTTTTACGAAATCGGTAAGCCTTTTGGTTATATCGGAGATACGATCGGTTTCTTTTATCACCGTTTCCATTATACGAATACTTTTTTCTATCAACTCAAGAGGCGGTTTATCTTTATATAACCCCTCTTTCCAGCCAAGGACAAAGGCCTCACATTGCCCCCTTGCAATGCTGAGCGGGTTGGCGATTTCATGGTTGATCGCAGACGCAAGCATCAAAAGATATGCCATCTTCTCTTTCTGCAGCGCCTCAGCATGCCGTAGGTTAATGCGGCTTATTTTTGGCAATATTGTTCTCCTGCTCCTCAATCCATTTATCTATAGACGTCTTCTTGAATCGCCACGTGGCCCCTATTTTGAAGCCCGGCAATTTTCCGCGCGAAGCGTGCTTATAAATGGTAACGGGCTTCATCCGGAGATATTCAGCTAATTCCTGGACTGTAAAAAATGTCTTTTCCATGGCTATCACTATTACTCTTATTTTATACTGCTTTATCTATTTTATACTCCATTGATATATAGTATAATGGTTTTATCTGGATTGTCAAGTCAAAATCCGCTTTCTAGCGGATTTTTACTTGATTCTGAGGCAACAGCCGAAGAATCTTAATAAGGCGTATGCCGAAGAATCTTAACAAGGCAACGCCAGAGGCGGCGAGGAATTTTAGGCGGGTATTTTATCTACCTAGTTTTTATTCTCTTCAAATGATTCTTCGCAATCTCATTTTGAGGATCTACGCGTAATACTTTTTTCCATTCTTTTTCCGCAGAGAGGAAATCTGTTTTTTGATAATAGACTGCTCCTAAATTTATCAGCGTTGCTGCATGTTTTGGTCTCAATTTATGCGCTTCCTTCAGCGCTTTTATGGCCTCATCATACTTGCCCTGTTTTCCGCATTCAGTACCCAAATTAAAGAGGTATTCGGCATTTTCAGGGTCTAGTTCTATGGCTTTTTTGTACTCTTCTATCGCCTTCTCGTTCAGGCCCAATTTACTTAATGCATTCGCCAGATTATTGTGTGCGCCAGCCGCGTAAGGATCTATTTCCAGCACTTTCTCGTATGCCCTTCTTGATTCTTCATACATACCTTTGTCAAAATATATATTTCCCAGCTTGTTCCGGGCGTCTATGTTAAATTCGTCATATTTCGCCGCGAGTTCATAACAAGCTGCTGCTTTGTCTATATTTCCTTTTTTTAAATATATATTTCCTTCGCGCAGATACGCCAGCGCATAATCAGGCCTCAGTAATCTGCTTAATTTATATTG
>CAYIQH010000017.1:1485-7463 GCA_964365575.1 uncultured Planctomycetia bacterium
GATTGACTTTAACCGCCTTTAAATGAAATTCAACCGCTTTCGTGTAATCTCCCCTGTTATGATACAGGTTGCCGATATTATTAAGCATCTTTATGCTTACAGGGCTGTATTTTATGGTGTGGTAATATATGCTGAAATCATCGCGCCAGTCAAGGTTTCTGTCAATGGTCTGATAGGAGAAGAATATAAAATAGGCAGCAAATAAAAATGCAAGCAATGGCTTGAGCCTTGCTCTGTTGCCCCATAGATATATTCCTACGGCTCCCGCCGACAACGCTACCCCTAAGAGCGGTATGTACAGCCAGTGCTCCGCCACATTGCTGTTCATCGGGAATATATTACTGACGGGTAATAATGCTATAAAGAAAAATAGTAATCCAAAAAAAGCCTCTTTTGATATCTTTCTTATCCTGCCGGCAAGCCATATTATAATAAGTATGCCTATTGAAGAATATAAAACGGCGCTATCCCGGAATGAAACAGCATACGGAATACTGCGCTCCATATGCAGGCCGATAGGGAAAAATATTATCCCAAAATACTGGATCAGGGCTTTCATAAAAGTCAGTAATCTCAGATATAAACTATGACTGCTTTCAAAAAGTCCCAATGCCTGAAAATTCAGCGCATGGGCCCGTAAAATAAGATAAACGCCTGTAATAATTATAAACCCCGACATGTAACTGAATTTTATTCTTCCGCGGCTTTTCTCTACTTCAGCGTCATTGATGAAAAACAGGCGGTATGCGAAAATAAGAATAGGAGTTATTACCGTTATTTCTTTGGACAAAAGCGCAGCCAAAAACGAAACTAATGATGCGGCATAATAAGCTATTGCTTCTTTAGTGCTCCGCGATTTGAAGTGGGCATGAAGAAAAATGAAAGATAAAATAGTAAAAATGGCCGCCAGTATATCTGCCCTTCCGGCCACATATGCAACGGCTCCGGTATTTGCCGGATGGACGGCGTATAAAATCGCTCCGATTGCGGCGGCCCTCTTATCTTTTGCTATCATCAGTATGAACAGGAATAAAATAACACACGCTGCCGAATGAAGAAGTATATTTGTAAGGTGATATCCGAACGGATTCAGGCGCCATAAAGAAAAATCAGCCATATATGTGATCATCTGTATGGGCCGGTAGTAATTAGAGAAAGAATGATACAGGTCCAGTACGAAATGTATCCACGTATAGTTCCATGACATTATGGAAGGGTTTTCAGTAATGAGAAATTCGTCGTCCCATACAAAACCGTTAAAAGCGGAATTTGCGTATACGGCAAGGCTTACGAAAATTATGATAAGGATGTATTTTCTCATATATTCTTTTCCGCAATGACAAGCAGTACCTCTCCTCTTTTTGAAAAATATAGAAACAGATTAATCAAAAGACAAAAAGGAGCAAGCAGAATAAACAGAAAACCATGGGATATGAGCCGCCGGTTAAAACCGCCCGCCTGAAGCAGCCTGAAGAAAACGTGCTCTGATTTCGTAAAAAGACTAACCAGGCTTTGCGCCGATATAAAGATTGAGTACTCAAGAGAGAATGTATGAACGGCCTTAATTTTAAATTTGTATTTTTTGAGCATCGAAGATAAAGATTCGGGCGTAAAAAAAGTTATGTGATAATCTAAATCCAGCCCAAGCCAATATTTACCCGTAATGCCCCTTGACCATGAATTGAAATTCGGCACTTCGATTATTAATCTCCCGCGATCGCGTAATATGCCGAATATTTTTGAGATGTACTCTTCGGGTTTAGCGACATGCTCTAAAACATGCCACATCGTTACAATATCAAAACTGCCGTTTTCGAATGGAAGATCCAACAAATCTTTATCATATATCTCTAAGTCTAACTTATGCCGGGAAAATTCAAACGCATTTTCAGAGATTTGGGTCCCGGCCGTTCTTCTGAATTTATAATACTTCTTCAGGTAGTACAGCATGAAACCCCGCCCGCTTCCGATATCGAGTATGTTTTTGGCACCGGGATAGAGAGTAAATACCTTAAACGCGCGAAAAAAGCGGAATAATCTGATTATGCGCTCTATTCCAAAACCAAATTTGCCGGACATCTCGTTCTGATAATATGTTTTATAAATCGACTTCATATCAAACTCCTGCCCGTATTTATCGGTAAAGATGAGCCTGCATTTATCGCACGTATAAAGAGGTTTTGCGTCAAATCTGCATATTTCCCTGCCATTTTTATGAGCACATATCATCTGGATCACCATTTAGATTTTAAGAGATAATAGACATCATGCGAGAGGTCCCTCATCTTAAGGCTTCTGACAAATCGCTTCATGATATAATCAGGACGGAAGTAAAACTCCCTGAATGCCTTTTTGTAATAATACCCTATAGTGGACCACTTCAAATTTGGGTGGTCAAACAAAGGTTCGTCAATCTGGTGGCAGTTATATTTTGACCAGTCCTTAGACAGTATCCTCCCGGCCGATTCAAGTTCCTTATAATAAGGGGTGCCGGGATAAGGTATGCAAATATCAAATTTCGCTATATCGAGAGGCAATTTTTTGGCAAAATCTATAGTGCGCCTCATCGATTCCGCAGTTTCCCCGGGCAGCGCCAGAATAAAAAAACCAAATGTGTTTATTCCGCATTTCTTCGCAAGCTCTACGGCGTTTTCGCTTTGCGAAAGCGTTACCCCCTTGTCAATCTTTTCCAGTATTTTCTGATCGCCTGTTTCTATCCCAAACCCAATTTGCCAGCAACCTGCCCTTTTAGCCAGGCTGAAAAATTCTAAATCTACCATGTCCACCCGAATACCGTTTATGAGCGACCACGGAAATCTGAGATTGCGCTTGATGATTTCGCTGCATATCTCCTTTGCCCTGCCGATGTCCTGAGTAAAACTGTCGTCGACGATATGAATCTCCGCAAAACCACACGCGAGCATATATTCAATCTCATCTACCACCCGTTTAGGATTTTTCGCCCTGTACTTACTGCCGAAAGTCAGCTTATTGCAAAAAATACATTGGAAGGCGCAGCCGCGGCTTGTCTCTATAAGACCGACCGGATTTTTCCTGGAAGACAGTCTTGAATTCTTGTATTTCCTCAATTTGAATAAATTCCATGCGGGATAAGGCAGCGCATTTATATCGGATGCTGATATCCTTTTAGGCGTAACTGCCATTTTTCCAGATTCAATGTCTCTATAAATTATACTGCGGACGTTTTCTGGAATTGCGGATCGCAATAGTTCGGCAATAACGGTATCGCCCTCTCCTATTGCAATGATATCAAAACATGTTTCCGCGCTAGCCTCTTCAGGTAAAGCAGTAATATGCACGCCGCCGACAACAGTTTTAATATCAGGATATTTTTCTTTTATCCTGCGCATGATGTCTCTTACCGTAGAATATGTCGGGGTATTGGCGGAAGCAGCGATCAGATCCGGTTTAAAATCCTTTATTTCATCAAACAGCGCTGTGTAAAAATCAGCAAATAATTCCAGGTCGATGACCCTAACATCGTGTTCGCCGATCAAATTGCCTGCCAGCGTAGCTATACTGAGGCTGGGATAGCTCGGCGCGCCGACACCGGCGTTAGTGGTAAGATAAATATTCTGCCTTGAGGGAGTGTTGAAAAAAAGTATTTTTGCCATAAGATTATACCTATTATAACGCTATATATAATAACATGTTTTTTCTTGATTGTATATTTTTTAAATTACGCCGGCTAACGGCAAAAATCATTATAGAAAATAATGACAGCACGTGATATAATTTAGATAATGAACAAAAATACCTATTTAAAAAAAGTGTCGGAAAACCTAAGAATTATGATCATTCCCATTATCCTTTCTTTGGTTTTTGCAATAGGTATAATATTGCGCGTGGATAATCTTGGTAACGTTGCGCAGAGAAGTCCTGATGAGTATACATATACCTACCTAGCGCAGAAGATAGTGCAGCACGGCGTTTCTGAAGGAATAAAGCTTGTAACCCAGGAACAACTTTCAAATAAAGAATTGTGGATCTTCTTCCCTCCGCCGCCTACCAGGGTGGGCTACCTTTGGCTGCTTGCCGGCGTTATGAAAACATTAAATAACGTAGGCATCAATGTAGGCGCTTACATTTCGCTAGTCTTCAGCTGCATTTCTCTGCTACTCGTAATGGCGTTAGGCCTGAGGTTCTTCAATCCATGGATAACCTTATACGCCCTTTTATTTATGGGCGTATCGCCGATGGAACTGGCTATTGCCAGAAGAACGTGGCAGGATGCCATGGTTGGATGCATCGGGCTATCGTTAATCTATTTTTCGTGTGAAATTTCCCGCAATATCAAACGGCCTATCTGGTACCTTATTTTAATTGTCATTGGAACATACTATGTATCAGTTAAAGAATCCGGCATATTTATCTACGGGCTGTGTGTAATGTGGCTTTTATGGGTATTGCTAATTAAAGAAAAATCTATTTTGAACGGTATGTGCTTAATCATACTTAGCGCTCTTGGAGTCGGGGTAGCCATAACAATACTTACGCAAATAAGCGGCGGAGTCACGACTATTATCGACTCTATGAGATGTTGGGTAAAGGCAATGCCAACAAATCAATACGCCATTGAATATCAATCAGGTCCATGGTATTACTTCCTGGAAGGATTCTGGATAGTGAGTCCTCTAAGTGCGATCTTGTGCCTGATCGGAATTGCAGGCTCTTTGTTACCGCAAGAAATTTTGCCAAAAACCGGCACTTTTTCCAATGCCGTAAACCATCGCGCAATACGCGGAATTGTGCTATTCATTATTGTATTTATGACAGCTGCAATACTCACGCCGCTCTTCCAAAATATGCGGTATGTCAGCGTCCTTTATGCCCCCTTCTACTTGATAAGCGGCTTAGGGCTTTGGTGTGTTATTTCCATTGCGAGATCTATGCTGAAGGTTTTTTATTTTCGCATAGCAGTTGCATCTATCATAGTGGCGATTATTTTTATGGCTGTCAGGGATTACAAGGCTTTCGAAAAAATATTCATCCGTACGGGGATCAAGGATGTTTCGATCAAGATGTTGCGGGATTATTCCCGCTGATATCTGCGGATTTTTCTATATTATAGACGGTGAGGGTACTATCGATTTTTCTCAATAACCCTTTAAGAACGCTGCCGGGGCCTATTTCGTAGAACTCGGTTATGCCGTCTTTCATCATAAGGCGTATGGAACTTTCCCAGAGTGTCCTGTGGTTTACCTGTAAGGCGAGATTCTTCTTTATTGCACTGACATCATCAATATAAGTGGCGGTTACATTACTTATAAATGGTATGACGGGTTTGCTTAAATTTATTTTATTAAGTTCCTGACTAAGCCTTTCGCTAGCCCTTTTCATAAGAGAAGAATGAAACGGCCCGCTCACGGCAAGAAATACCGATTTGACGTGGCCTTTTTGCTTCGCAAGTTCTATCGCCTTTTCAACTGCTTCGGAAGACCCCGATATTATTACCTGGCCCGGGCAATTAAGATTTGCTATCTGGCTCCCTGTTTCCTTTGTTATTTCTTCAACAGCACCCAATTCAAGGCCCATTATTGCCGCCATCTTGCCTGGATTTTCCAGAGACGCTTCCTCCATAAACTGGCCTCTTTGCCTCACTAGTTTTACGGCATCTTTGAACGGCAGGCATCCGGCAGCGACCAAAGCGGAGTATTCGCCAAGGCTCAAGCCTGCGCAGGCAGATGGCGCTATATTTTTTCCTTGTCCGGATTTAAAGGCACGGAGTATCGCTATGCTGGCTACTAATATGGCAGGTTGGCTGTTTTTGGTTGCGGCAAGCGCTTCGGCAGGGCCTTCAAAACATAATTTTGCTATGTCAAAACCCAGGATTTCACCGGCTTCCAGAAATGTTTCTTTTGCTGTGGGATGAGATTCAAAAAAATCCTTCCCCATTCCGACGTACTGTGCTCCTTGCCCTGGAAATATGAATGCTATTTTTGCCATCTATTAAGACC
>CAYIQH010000017.1:7473-16520 GCA_964365575.1 uncultured Planctomycetia bacterium
GCCGGTGCCGCAGGAGGGGCCGGCGCCGTGCCAGATCCGGCCGGCGGCCTGACGACGGCTCGCGGTGCGGGGGTGGATTCGTGTTTCGTGCTATCTCAGGACGAATCACGATTCCATCACTATGGCGCCCCAAACAAGGCCCGCCCCGAAGGCATCCAGAATTATTTTATCTCCCTTTTTAATCCTGCCTTCACGTGCCGCCTCGTCCAGCGCTACGGCTGTAGAGGCACTTGACATATTACCGTATCTTTCTATATTCAAATACACTTTTGACGGCGGCAGCTTCATTCTTTTCGCTACGGCCAATAATATCCTTATGTTTGCCTGGTGAGGTATTACAAGATCCACATCACTACATTTCAATCCGCTGAGCGCCATGGCCTTATTACCGGCATCCGCCATTATCTTGACGGCCTCTTTAAACAATTCAGCCCCGCTCATCTTCATATAATGCAGCCGTGCATCTATTGTCTCATGAGTAGCGGGCCTTAGTGAACCGCCTGCCGGCATTTCGAGAAGCGGCGCGTTTCTGCCGTCGGCGCCCAGATAGACCGACAATATCCCACCTGACTTTACCTTACTCATCACGCAAGCCCCGGCACCATCGCCCAACAAAACACATGTATTTCTGTCCTTCCAGTCAGTGACGGAAGACATCTTTTCCGTACCGATTACAAGCGCGTTTCTACACATGCCTGATTTTATGAACTGCTCGGCTACGGCGATACCGTACACATATCCCGCGCAGGCCGCGCCTATGTCAAAACAGGCCGCGTTTACCGCGCCAATCCTGTTCTGAATTAAACACGCGGTTGAGGGAAACTGCATATCGGGGGTTATTGTCGCTGTAACTATTAAATCTATATTTTCTGCGGTGAGGTTGGCGCTCTCAATGGCTTCTTTGGCTGCTTCGGCACCCATAAAAGCGGCAGCTATGCCTTCTCCTGCTATACGCCGTTCTTTGATGCCGGTCCTGCTGGTTATCCACTCGTCGGAAGTATCTACCATCTTTTCAATATCTGCATTTGTTAAGATTTTGGCGGGAACAAATTTACCGGTTCCTATGATTCCGACTCGTTCCTTCTTGGACGCCTGTCTTTTTTTCAATTTAATAACTCTCCAATTCTTCTATTATCCGCTTATTCAATTCATTCTCTTTAAATTCGGCTCCCCTTCTTATCGCATTTTTTAGCGCCTTCGCCGTTGACGACCCATGGCTTATTATCACGTGCCCGTCCACGCCCAATAGCGGCGCGCCGCCGTATTCGGAATAATCAAGGTCCTTCCAAAGCCGCATAAATGCGGGCTTGCTTAAAAGCGCGCCTATCTTTGCGAGAACACTGTTTTTTATCTGGCTCTTAAGGAGTTTGGTGATTGCGCCGCCTATGCCTTCGGCGACTTTCAGGACAACATTTCCTACAAATCCGTCGCACAACACAACGTCGCACCTTCCGGTAAAAACATCCCGCCCTTCTATATTGCCGGCAAAATTCAATTTACTTTCTTCAAGAAGTTTATGCGTCTCTTTGATGAAATCCGTTCCTTTTGTCGCTTCCTCGCCTATGCTCAAAAGCCCTATTGTCGGTTTTGATTTATTCAATATATACTTACAGTAGGCATCCCCCATTATTCCGTAATGGAGGAGATGCAGCGGTTTCGGGTCTATGTTAGCCCCCACATCTATCATTATAGATACGCCTTTGAATGTGGGGAATACTATGGATATACCGGGCCGCTCTATGCCGGGCAGAAGGCCCAATCCTAAGGTAGCGGAACAGACTACAGCGCCGGTGTTGCCTGCTGATACAAAAGCATCCGCTTCGCCGCTTTTTATAAGCTCTATGCCTACGGCGATAGATGAATTTCTTTTCTTTCTCACGGATACGGCGGGAGCCTCGTCCATAGCAACAACTTCAGAAGCATGCTCAATAAATATATTTTCGGGATATCTTCGGTATCTTGAAAGCTCTCTTCGTAATACGGTTTTATCGCCGACAAGGACTACGTCATAATCATATTCCTTTGCCGCCATCACCACACCGTCTACTACGGCCTGCGGAGCATGATCTCCTCCCATTCCGTCAATAGCTATCCTCATTTTATTCCTCCGTAGACAATTACTTCTTTTTCTTTTCTTTTTTCTCTTTTATCTGTATAACTGGTTTCCCGTTATAATACCCGCAGTTAGCGCATATCCTGTGAGACAATTTGGGTTTTTTGCAATTAGGGCAGACAGAAGGATTCGGCATATCTATTTTGTAATGCGTCCTTCTCCACCTACCCCTTGCTTTTGAATGTCTGCGTTTTGGATTTGGCATTTTTCAACTCCTTATTTACTTTGTGCGCGGACAGCAGTAATTGCTATGGCATCAATGACATCGTCCACGATACATCCCCTTGAAAGATCGCTGCATGGCTTTTTAAGCCCTTGAATGAGAGGCCCTATGGCCCTCGCATTCGCCAGCCTCTGCACCAGTTTATAACCTATATTTCCGCTGTCAAGATTGGGAAATATAAGCACATTAGCCCTTCCTGCGACCTTACTATCTTTTATGCTTGTCTTTATTTCGGCTACTTCAGGATCAAGCGCGCTATCTACCTGAAACTCTCCGTCAACCATAATGTCCGGGGCTAGGATCCTAGCTTCTTCTACGCCTTTTTTTACCTTATCTACGAGCTGCCCCTGGGCGCTGCTTTTTGTAGAATAACTGAGCATGGCCACATGAGGCTCTTTATCAAACAGCTGACGGTATAGTACCGCCGAAGATACCGCTATTCCCGCTAATTGGCGTGGATTCGGATCCGGCAGTAATCCGCAATCTGCAAAAATAAACAGGCCGTCGTCTCCATAATGAGAGTTTTCTATATACATGACAAAAGAGCCGGACGCTACACCGATCAATTCATCGACTTCCAGGCAATGAATAGCCGCTCTTGCCACATCACTCGTCTTATGGCTGGCTCCCGCAACAAATCCGTCCGCTAAATCCTCAGATGCCATCATGGCCCCGAAAAATACGTAATTATCCAGCATTACTTTTTTCGCGGATTGTTCATCGGGATATTTGTTATGGCGCTTTTGACAAAGCTTCTTCGCTAATCCATCGAGTAGATCCGAAGTCTTGGGATCTACTATCTCTATCACATTTTCATCGTATCTGCCGAATTTAAGGAGGTTCTTTTTGGTAATCCCGGCATCGCCCAGGAAGATTAATTTCGCGATCTTCTCCGCGGCAACACGAAATCCTGCCTCAAGGACTCGTACGTCATCAGTTTCCGGCAGGACTATTTTTTTTAAATTCTTCTTTGCTTTTTCCCTTATAAATGTTATGGGATCCATCTGAAGGATTATTTCCTATTCAGTTTTTTCTTAAGTTCTTTTTCTATAAAACCCGGGACAAAACTTTTCAGTTCTGCCCCTAATAGCGCCGCTTCTTTTATAAGGGTGCTCGAGAGATATGAATACGACTCGTGCGGCATCAAAAATATCGTCTCTACTTTATCGTTTATCTTCCTGTTTGTCAATGCCATCTGAAATTCATATTCAAAATCAGATACCATCCTGATGCCCCTTATAAGAACATTGGATTTTTTCCTGAGGACATAATCTACGGCGAGGCCGTTAAAATCGTCTATTTCCGTATTCGGTATATGCCTGGCCGCCATTTTTAGCATCGCCACTCTTTCACTGAATGTAAAAAGCGGTTTTTTACCGGTATTGTGAGCTACGGCCACAATAACATGATCAAATATGCGGGCGGCGCGTTCTATGATGTCTATATGGCCGTAAGTTACCGGATCAAAACTTCCCGCGTATACCGCTATTTTTTTCATAATTATTTTCCAGGGACGTTCCCCGAGGTGCCACCCTTCAGTCATCATGCTCATGACATGACGTTGGAAGGGTGGCACCTCGGGGAACGTCCCTATAAAACGTCAACCAGATATCGCCGTAAGGTGCGGTACGATAAGAGGTTAGATTACCGGTTTCGGCCGGCAATATATCTTTTTTATGATGCTCGACGACGATTATACAACGAGGCTTCAGTATATCACGCTCTCCCAGTTTAATCAAGCATTTTTTTGCTATATCTTTATAATACGGGGGATCTAGCAATATTATATCAAACTTTTTACCCTCATTACACAGTTTGTCAATAGCCTTGAAGGCATCCATTCTGAGAACGCTTGCCTTGTCAGCCTCTATGCCAAGCGATTTTAAGTTTTCTTCTATTATCGCGATGCATGCCTTTTCATTGTCAATAAACACAGCGCTTGCCGCACCTCTTGAAATGGCCTCTATGCCGAATGCACCGCTGCCGGCGAAAATATCAAGTACCTCCGCGCCGCTTATATACTCCGTTATTATATTGAACAATGATTCCCGTATGCGGTCCTTTGTCGGCCTCACGTCCTCAGCCCTCGGGCTTCTTATTAATCTCGATCTGTATTTTCCGGCTATGATTCGCATGACTTGTCCAGGGACGTTCCCCGAGGTGCCACCCTTCAGTCATCATGCTCATGACATGACGTTGGAAGGGTGGCACCTCGGGGAACGTCCCTATAATTTTCACCCCACTTTGAGAAACTCCGTCTTGCCTTTATATCGCTCAAGTATCGCTTCACGCAGATTGCGGTTGCGCTCGTCTTTGAGACCCGAGTCATTATCCACAAGTTCAAATGCCTCTTTCCGCGCAAGCTCAAGTATTGCCTTATCCTCAATTATATTGCCGAATCTTATCTCGGGTAAACCATGCTGCTTCGTCCCGAGAATCTGCCCCGGCCCGCGGATAGAAAAATCCTCTTCCGCAAGTTCAAACCCGCTCTGTAATTGCTCAAACGCCTCAAGTCGTCTTCTCGCCGCCTCGTTCTCCGGGTTAGAGATAAGAATACAATATGACTTATGAGATCCTCTCCCTATTCTCCCGCGCAGCTGATGAAGCTGCGCCAATCCGAAGCGGTCCGCATTTTCTATTACCATGACTGCAGCGTTCGGAATATCTATACCCACTTCTATTACCGTAGTGGAAACCAATACATTTATCTTGTTCTTTTTGAAATCCTTCATCACCTTATCTTTTTCGGAGGCCTTCATCCTGCCGTGTATAAGCGCCGATTTAAATTCCGGAAATACTTTTTTTGAAAGATGCTCGTAAACGCTCTTAGCCGAGGCAAGATCATTTTTTCCTGTCTCTTCTATACGCGGGCACACTATATATGCCTGCCGCCCGTTCAGGATCTCTTCCTTTACAAACTTATAGGCTTTGTCCTTTCTGTCCTCTTCCACCCAATATGTGGAAATAGACTCCCTGCCCGACGGCAGATCCCGCATCTCAGACACATCCAAGTCTCCATATACGGTCAGCGCCAATGTGCGCGGAATAGGCGTAGCCGTCATTATCAATACATCCGCCTTCACGTTTTTCTTCTTAAGAAGCGCTCTTTGGGATACTCCAAATTTATGCTGTTCGTCTATCACAAGAAGGCCCAGATTATCAAAAGAAATATCCTCCTGAATAAGGCTGTGTGTCCCTACTATGATATTTACCTCACCGGTTTTGAGTTCCTTTCTTACTGCCGCTTTTTCTCCGCTCGTCATACTTCCGATAAGCAATCGCACATTTATTCCGAAGGGCGCGAAGAATTCGCTTAAAGTCATATGATGCTGCTGGGCCAATATTTCGGTGGGCACCATAACAGCTCCCTGAAAATTATTTTTTATTGTCAATAGCAGCGCGTACATCGCGACAATAGTCTTACCGCTGCCGACTTCGCCCTCAAGCAGCCGATTCATCGGCCCGGGCGATTTCATATCTTTTTCTATGCTTTTTATGGCTTCTACCTGTTCTTTTGTCAGTTCAAACGGAAGCATGTTCTTAAAATTTTCGAATAAGCCCTCTTCTACTTTATGGCTCACGCCGACGGAATGTCTTTCTCTTTCTTTCTTTATTAAAGCAAGCGCCGCCTCAAAAATAAAAAACTCTTCAAACACAAGTCTCCGCTCGGCCATTTTTAGGCTTTCAAAATTTGCCGGAAAATGGATGTTATTTATCGCAAACTTCACGTCCGCCAATCTGCACCTGGCCCGCACGTGCGTCGGGATCACCTCCTTAAGGAAATTTGCATTGCTTTCAACCGCTTTATTCACCAAAGCGCGCAGGTACTTCTGTGTAACATCCTGCGTGAGAGAATAAATAGGTACTATCCTGCCCATGTTTAAGGCATCAGGTAAGCCCTCTTCCTTTTTCAATATTTCATAATCAGGGTGCGTTATCTGAAGATTTTTGAACCTTTCAACCTTCCCGTAGAGTATGATTTCTTCGCCGGCCTTAAAATATTTCTTGAGATAAGGCTGGTTATACCACACCGCGTGCATACTGCCTGTTCCGTCGTTTACGACCATCTCGTATATCAGCATCCCTTTTTTGCTTTTCCAGATACCGTGTCTTTTTATCGTTCCCTTTACGGTATAATCTTTTTCCGGCTGAACATCCTTAATAAGTACTATCTCTCTCCTGTCTTCGTATCTTCTGGGAGGATAAAACAGGAGGTCGGATATCGTAGATATGCTGAGTTTTGCGAGCTGTTCTGCCCGGCGGGGGCCCACGCCCTTCAGATACTGTATCTTAGTATTTAATAATTCTTTTTTTTCTTGCATATACCTCGGACCTGTGGTAGTATTCTATCTCCACCGAAACATATAAGGAGTAAATCATGTCAAGGATTTGTGAAATTTGCGAAAAAGGGCCTTCAGCCGGCCGTACTATAAAGCGCAGGGGGTTAGCTAAAAAGAAGGGCGGCGTAGGGCAGCGTATTACCGGCATAAGCCCAAGGCGTTTTCTGCCGAACTTAAAGATGGTCAGGGCGTTGGTTGACGGTAAAGTAAAAAGAATCAAAGTCTGCACCAAGTGCTTGAAAGCCGGTAAAGTAAAAAAGGCTCTTTAAATTAGATTCGCTTTTAAGTCCACAATCTCCATCTGCAGTGTATCAACGTTTCTCCACCTGTTTATAGACGGGGTATAAGCCACATCAAAGCTGGCGCTTTCCATTATATCATCCACCATCTCATTCAGGCCGAAACCTATTGCTTCGCATGTTATATTACCATCAGTAACCCACATCCTGATGCCTTCTCTGCGCATAAATGTAGGCTTGCTTTTAAGCTTAAGGCCTTTTGATAAAAGGACGGGTCTGGGATTGCCTGGTCCGTGGGGAGACAGATTTTCCATCTCCAGAACAACATCCTGCTTTAACAATCGCAGCGGGATCTCCATGTCTATGGTAAGGCTCGGCATAAAATCGCCCGCGGCAAGCATCTTTGAAGCAACGTCATTAAACTTAAATCTGAATTCGTCAAGGTTTTTGCGCAATATCTTAATGCCGCAGGCATCAGCATGGCCGCCGAATCCGGACAAGAAGTCACGACATTCGCTCAGCGCATCAAAAAGATGAAAATTCTTTATGGAGCGGCCCGAACCTTTGCCTTCGCTCTTATTGAACGATATCATTATAGTCGGACGGCAGAACTTCTCCGCTATCCTGGAGGCTACTATCCCGATGACTCCAGGGTGCCACTCGTCACTGTCCAAGACGATGACTTTATCGTCTTTAAAATTTATCTGGCTTTCCACCCTGTTTACGGCTTCCGTCAATATGGTACCTTCTATTTTCTGACGGTTGCGATTTTCCGTATCCAGAACCCCGGCGAGTTCAACGGCCTCATCATCATCATCTGTAACTAACAGCCGCACGGCTAGATCCGCGGAGCTGACCCTGCCCGCAGCATTTATCCTCGGCCCCAGCATGTAACCTATCTGGCGGCTTGATATGGTCTTGCCTTTCAGGCCCGCTACATCAATCAGGGCCTGCACACCCTTCTTTTTGCTTTCATTTATTTTAGCAAGTCCACACTTGGTCAGGACCCTGTTTTCGTCCAATTGCGGCACCATGTCCTGAACAGTTCCTAGAGCCACGAGGTCCAGATGTGCCTCTATGTCATAATCATAGCCATGCGTTAATGCCTGAGCAAGTTTGTAGGCTACTGCCACGCCTGACAGGTATTTGAACGGATAACGGCAGTCTTTCTGAAGAGGGTTTATGACAGCGTATGCATTATCTGGAAACGATTCTTCTACGATCTTATGATGATCGGTCACTATCGTCGTTATGCCGAGCTTATTCAGGTAATCTACTTCTTTTTTCCCGCTTATGCCGCAATCTACTGTTATGAGGAGAGAGATACCGCGATTGTGGGCTATCTTAACCGCTTCTTTGTTGAGGCCGTATCCCTCTTCCACTCTGTGGGGGATATAAGAAATGACATTACAGCCTATGTCCTGCAGGACTCTTTTGAGAAGGGCCGCGGCGCTTATTCCGTCAACATCGTAATCGCCGTACACCATTACCTTTTCGCCCTTGGATATGGCTTTTTTTATTCTGAGAACAGCCTTTTCCATATCCTTCATGAGATGCGGATCATGTAGCGAATTAATATCGCTGTTTAAAAAATCATCGGCCGCAGATGGCTCCGTTATACCGCGGTTTATTAAAATCTGTGCAGTAATGGGATTTATCCCGCATTCCTTAGCAATCTTTTCTCGCAGGACTTTATTTTCTTCCAGTATCCGCCAGTTTTTCTTCGGCATGGCTTTCTGTCTTTCGTAAACCTGCTATGGCGTTCTTCTGCACTTCTATCTTTACATTATCGGATATGCGAAGCACGATGCCGTTATCTTTCACATTTATAATTGTACCGTAGATACCGCCTATCGTCACGACCTCGTCGTTTTTATCAAGTGCTTTGAGCATCTTTTGGTGCTCTACCTCCTTCTGCTTCTGCGGTTTAATTATGAGAAAATAAAATATAAAGAATATAAGTCCCATTATTATGAATGGTCCCCATGTAGGTTGTTGAGCAGTCATTCTTTCCTTTCTGGGC
Source organism: uncultured Planctomycetia bacterium (assembly GCA_964365575.1). Lineage (GTDB taxonomy): Bacteria > Omnitrophota > Gorgyraeia > JAHIPI01 > JAHIPI01 > CAYIQH01. The sequence continues at coordinate 16,412 of CAYIQH010000017.1, forward strand.
TACAGGGACGTTCCCCAACGGGACATCCTGCAACGTCATGTTATTTAGACTCGGCTGGCAGGGGGTCCCTTTGGGGAACGTCCCTGCTCACTTGTATTTTTTTACAAAC
>CAYIQH010000018.1:0-14868 GCA_964365575.1 uncultured Planctomycetia bacterium
GCTACGCTGTCTTCCAGTTCCGCGGAAATAAACTGCTTCTGCATGTGCGGCCACGTACTTGCCATTATCGGCGTTCCGTTGTCCCGCAGAGGCAGATTCTGCCATATTTCCTCAGTAATAAACGGCATAAAAGGATGCAGCATGCGCATGGATTTTTCAAGCACTTTGTAGAGCACTACCTGAGTTGTCCTGTCTTCCTGCGAAAGTTTGGAAAATTCTATATACCAGTCGCAGAAATCGTGCCAGAAAAATTCATATATACGGCTTGCCGCATCGTTCAGCCTGTATCGGTCCAGGTTATTTGACACATCAGAAAGCGCCGAATAGAGGCGGCTTAGAATCCATCTGTCGGCGATGCTTAGCTTATTATCTTTCGCATAAATACAGAGGTCCACGTTTATATTATCGTTGAGCACAGTCAGAATATAACGCGAGGCATTCCATACTTTATTGGCAAAATTCCTGCCTATTTCAAATTTTTTGGGCGATAAAAATACGTCCTGTCCTGTAGCCGTTATCAGTATCATGCTGAATCTCAGAGCGTCCGCGCCCACAGAATCTATGATCTCAAGCGGGTCTATTATATTGCCCAGAGACTTTGACATCTTGGTGCCGGTATCGTCTCTTACTGTTCCATGTATATAGACATCTCTGAACGGTATTTCTTTTTTAAATTCCAGCCCAGCCATTATCATCCTTGCCACCCAGAAAAATATTATCTCCTGCGCTGTCACCAGGACGTTAGTGGGATAAAAATAACTCTGGTCCTCTGATTCCTTCGGCCAGTAAAAAGTGGCAAATGGCCATAACCACGACGAGAACCACGTATCAAGTACATCCGGGTCCTGCTCAATATTTACCGAAACGCATTTAGGGCACTTTACAGGTTTTGTCCGCGATACGATTACTTCCTCACAATCCATGCAATAGTAGACGGGGATACGATGCCCCCACCAAATCTGGCGCGAAATACACCAGTCCTGGATATTATCCATCCAGTTGAGATATACCTTTGTCCAGCGCGCCGGATAGAATTTTATCTTTCCTTTTTTGACTACATCTATCGCGGGTTTAGCGAGCGGTTTCATCTTAACAAACCACTGCTTTGAAAGGTACGGCTCAATGATAGTATGGCAGCGGTAACAATGGCCGGCTGATAAGGCATGGGGCTCTACCTTTTCCAGCAGGCCTTTCTCTTTTAGGTCTTCAAGAATGACCTCGCGCACCTCAAACCTGTCCATATCCTTATAATCGCCGGCGTTCTCGTTCATGCGGCCGTCAGGATGCATCACATTTATGAATTCAAGGTTATGCTTTTTGCCTAGCGCGTAATCGTTGGGGTCGTGGGCAGGCGTAACCTTGACGGCGCCGGTGCCAAATTTCATCTCCACTGTATTATCCGCTATTATTTTTATCTCGCGTTCTATCAATGGCAGAATCAGCGTTTTGCCTATCAGTTTTTTATAGCGCTTGTCTTTCGGGTTTACCGCCACGGCAGTATCACCCAGCATCGTCTCCGGCCGGGTTGTCGCTACCATCACAAACTCGTTGATACTTTCTTTCAGAGGATATTTAAGATAATACAAATTCCCTTTTAATTCCCTGTGCGGAGCCTCTTCGTCCGATAATGCGGTATGACAGCGGGGGCACCAATTTATAATATAATTGCCCTGATATATTAGGCCTTTCTCATACAAACTGACAAATACTTCTATCACTGCCTTTGAATACGCCTCGTCCATTGTAAAGCGCGTGCGCGACCAGTCACAGGAAGCGCCCAGCTTCTTGAGCTGCCTTATTATCGTAGAGCCGTATTCTTCCCTCCATTGCCACACCCTCTCTATGAACTTATCGCGCCCCAGGTCCTGCCTCTTTAAACCTTCTTTCGCAATACTCTTCTCCACCACATTCTGTGTCGCTATCCCGGCGTGGTCAGTCCCGGGCATCCACAATGCTTCACAGCCTTCCATTCTCTTAAACCGTATCAATATATCCTGAATTGCGTTATTCAGGGCGTGACCCATGTGCAATATGCCCGTAATATTGGGCGGAGGAATTACTATGCAGTAAGGCTTCTTGTTGCGATCTGCCTTAGCGGTAAAGAGGCCTTTCTCTTCCCATAATTTGTAGATCTTCTCTTCTACTTCTTTAGGATTGTATATTTTGGATAGTTCACGCATAGTCTTTAGAATATGCAGGCACCACTTAAGTGGTGCCTGCATAGGAATGATTATATCCCCTTATGGTTGTGTTACCGGGACTTCCATAATGTCTTCCGGTTCGAACGGGGCAACCGGTGCCTGTACCGCACTGAGGTTTTTGAATGTATTTTCAATGGCGATTAACTTGCCGTCAACCGCATTGATCTTTGCCTCTACTGCTACTAATTTCTCTTCCAGAGCGGCGATTTTATCGCTGCCGGATGAAACCTTTGCTACGCTGGTAGCAATCGTGCTAACCTGTGATTTTAAAGATACTATTTCTTTATTCTGGTTAGCCAGAGCAACCAATACTATTATGAGGACGACCGCAATTATAATAACAGCTAACTGACCGCCTTTACCTGATCCTACTGCCATGTTATGCTCCTTTCCTCACGTTCTAACCTGGTTAGTTCTGTCAGATTAGATATACAGGAATAGCAAACGTTTAATCTGACAGAACTAACCAGGTTAGAAGATTTTTATTTTATCCTTCACCAGTTTATATTCAATACTATCTACCAGCGCTATCCAGCTGGCTTCAATAATATTTTCGGATACGCCTACCGTCCACCATGAATCTTTTGAATCCTGCGACTGGATCAGGACACGTACTTTTGCCGCAGTGCCTGCTTTTTCATCCAGGACGCGCACCTTAAAATCAGAAAGATGCATCTCCTTCAAAGACGGATAAAAAGCCATGAGTGCTTTACGCAGCGCATTGTCAAGCGCGTTTATAGGCCCGTCTCCTGCGGCTGCAGTGTGCTCCATCTTGCCGTCAACTTTAAGTTTCATTACGGCCTCTGATATCATCTTACCGTTGTGCTTCTTTTCTACCATGACCCTGAAGTCCTCAAGCTGAAAATACGACTTGAACACCTTCATGGCGCGTCTTACCAGGAGGTCGAATGAGGCTTCCGCCGACTCAAACTGATACCCCTCATGCTCCAGTGATTGTATCATCTTCAGTATCTTCTTAGCCTTAGGGCTTTCTTTTTCAAGCTCGATATCCATCTCCTTTGCCTTATTCAAAATTGCGGACTTACCGGATAATTCTGATATAAGAAGCCTGCGTCTGTTACCCACTAGCTTCGGATCAATATGCTCATAAGTTTTGGGGTTTTTCAATATCGCGTTAACATGGACACCGGCTTTATGCGCAAAGGCACTCATCCCCGCAAAGGGCTGATTGGGCATCTGCTTCATATTGCTCATTTCCGAAACAAATCTGGAAACCTCGGTCAGCTCTTTGAGCTGCGCATCTGAAATACAATTTATCTTCATTTTCAGTTTGAGAACAGGAATGATTGACGTCAAATTAGCATTGCCGCATCTCTCCCCGTAGCCATTCATAGTACCTTGGACATGAGTCGAACCGCAAAAAACACTCATGCAGGAAACCGAAACTGCACAATCGCTGTCATTATGCGCGTGAATGCCAAGAGGCTTTTTGGAGTGATTCTTCACCTCATTGATGATTTTTTGAACTTCGAAGGCAAGCGTACCGCCATTTGTATCGCAAAGAACGAGACAGTCTGCGCCGCCTTCCTCGGCCGCTTTCAGGCACTTAAGCGCATAGTCAGGATTTGCTTTGTAGCCGTCAAAAAAATGCTCGGCGTCAAATATGACTTCTTTATTCTTAGACTTGAGATAAGAAACGCTGTCTCTGATCATATTCAGATTTTCCTCAAGCGTAGTTCCCAGAACATCCGTTACCTGAAGATCCCAGCTTTTTCCGAAGATAGTAATGACTTTCGTATCGGCCCTTATGAGGCCCTTAAGAATCAGGTCGTCTTTGGCTTTTACCTTAGCCCGCCGCGTAGACCCAAAAGCCGCTATCTGGGAATTCTTAAGATGCAGGCTCTTAACCCTCTTAAAAAATTCGATGTCTTTGGGATTTGCTCCGGGCCAACCGCCTTCTATATAATGAATGCCAAGGTCATCGAGTTTTTTCGCGATCCTCAGCTTGTCACTGACAGAGAACGAGATCCCTTCTGTCTGTGCGCCGTCCCGCAGCGTCGTATCATACAGTTTTACATTACTCATAAGGTTTCCTTTGTTACTGCCTTCTCTTACCTAGATTAAACGCGCTGTGCAGAGTCCTAACCGCCTCCTCTGCCTTTTTTTTATCTATAACGCACGATATCTTTATTTCACTCGTTGATATCATCGCTATGTTTATCTTTTTGGAAGCCAGTGCGCTGAACATCTTCGCGGCAACACCGGCGTGCGTCTTCATGCCTATACCGACTACAGAAACCTTCGCTATATTACTATCTGATGTCACTCCCTTGGCCCCGACCGTTTTCGATACATCCCGCGATACCCTGAGTGTCTTCGGAAGATCGCTTTCGCTGACGGTAAAGGAGACGTCGGTAGCGCCTGTGCGCGAGATATTCTGTATTATCATATCAATGTTTATATCTTCCTCTGCGAGTCTCTTGAATATCCTGGCGGCTATACCGGGCTTATCCGGCACATCACAGATGGTAACCTTTGCCTCGCTCTTATTAACGGTAATGCCGCTGACCAGCATTTTCTCCATCATCTTAACCTCCCTGCAAATAATCGTGCCTTTTTTATTATTAAAACTTGACCTGACATGTAAAGGTATATCAAATTTTCCTGCAAGCTCAATGCTCCTCGGATGCATAACCTGCGCCCCAAGTGATGCCATCTCAAGCATTTCCTCGTAGCTTATCCTGTCTAACTTAGAAGCATTCTTTACTATTCTCGGATCTGTAGTGTATATACCGTCTACATCGGTGTATATTTCGCATACCTTGGCATTAAGCGCCTTTGCAAGAGCAACCGCCGTAGTATCGGAACCGCCGCGGCCCAAAGTAGTAATATCCTGCTCTTCGGTTATCCCCTGAAATCCGGCGACAATGACAATCTTCCCTCTCTCTAATTCTTTCAGCATTCTATCGGCTTTGACGTCTATTATCCTCGCCCTGGTGTGAGAACTATCCGTGATTATGCCGACCTGGGCGCCGGTAAACGAAATCGCTTCCTCTCCCAGCTTATCTATCGCCATAGCCAAAAGGGCTACTGATATCTGCTCGCCGGTGGCCATAAGCATATCCATTTCGCGCTCGGACGGAGTCGTAGTTATAGAACGTGATAATCCTACAAGCTCATCCGTCGTATCGCCCTGCGCGCTTACAACGACCACCATTTTATACCCCTGACGTTTATATTTTATTATGCGGCGCGCCACCCGCATAACGCGTTCAGCGTTAGCTATGCTTGACCCGCCGTATTTCTGGACAACTACATTGCGCATTTTTACCTCTATTCCGTTTTGCCCATGAAGTAATCCATCAACTGCCACCCCGTAGGAAACGACAATTTGCTGGATCTTGCCGCGTTTTCGCTGAATACCTCAATATTGTCCTTCTCTATTCCCGCCCCGTATATGGCAAACGGTATAGGATCCGCCGCATGCGTACCGAGCAATATCGGTGTGGGGTGGTCAGGCAGGACCATCATCCTGACATCACTCCTGTCTTTGAAATGATTAAGGACAGTGCCTACTATGCACCTGTCAAAATTTTCTATCGCGCCTATCTTTGCCCTTATATCTTTATTGTGGCCCGCTTCATCCGGAGCTTCTACGTGAATGAATACAAAGTCTTTATTTTCCAGCGATGCTACTGCGTAATCCGCTTTTCCCTGATAATTGGTATCGTAATATCCGGTTGCGCCGGGCACCGTTATGGGATCAAGGCCTATTATCTTGCCTATGCCGTTAAGAAGGTCTACAGCCGAAATTATGGATCCGGTAACGCCGTATTTTTCTTTAAACTTCGGCAGGTCGGGTTTCGAGCCCTGCCCCCAAAGCCATATCATGTTTGCCGGATTTTCCTTAAGGTCAACACGGACCTTATTTACATCATGCTTCGTTAATACATCTTTCGATTCCTCGATCAATTTTATCAGTATCTCGGAGCCGCGGCCTTTCGGCAGATTTTCTTTTACGCTCTGTCCCACCATATCGTGAGGCGGCATATATTGAATCTTGCTGAGATCCGCCTCTTTTTTACCGATACTAAAGTGCCGGCCGTTCTTAATTACAACCAGGTGCCTGTAACTTATGCCGCCATAAAATTTAATATTATCGGTTCCCAGTTTTTTATCCAAACCCGCCATAAGGATCCGCGCTTCTTTGGTAGTAATGTGACCCGCGCTGTAATCCGTAAGTACACCCTTGTCTTCCGTTATTAGATTACAGCGGAAGGCAACGTCGTTTTCACCAAGATCTATCCCCATATTAGCGGCTTCAAGCGGCCCGCGCCCCGAATAATATTTTACCGGGTCATAACCTAAAATAGCGAGATTGGCTACATCACTGGCAGGCGTCATACCTTTTGGAATCGTGCGGGCGGTGCCGACCTTGCCGTTCTTCGCCATGAATGTCATATTTGGTATCTTCGCAGCCTCAATAGGAGTCTTATCTCCGAGCTCGGCCAGCGGATAATCGCTCATACCATCTGCCACCATCACTACGTATTTCATGTTACATTCCTTTTCAGCTGTAAGCTATAAGCCGTAAGCTGTAAGTAAAAACCAAAACTTATAGCTTAAAGCTTATAGCTAATGTCATAATCCAATCTCATTTAACACTGCCCCCAAGTTATTCGGAATTATCCTGGGTTTTTCAACACTTGCTATCGCCCTATCAGGGTCTTTTAATCCATGGCCGGTCAATATGCATACTATCTTAGACCCCTTCTTAAAATATCCTTTTTTAGAATATTTTAACAAACCCGCGACAGACGCGGCAGACGCAGGTTCCGCAAAAACTCCTTCTCTGCTAGCCAGTATCTTATAAGCGTCCAGTATCTCTTCATCGCTGACCATATCTATTGCGCCGTCTGATTCGTCCCGCGCTATTACCGCCTGCTGCCAGCTGGCAGGATTGCCTATTTTTATAGCCGTCGCTATAGTCTCCGGTCTTTTTACTATGTGGCCTTTCACTATCGGCGCGGCCCCCTCTGCCTGAAACCCGACCATTTTTGGCATGGCATTTATCCTGCCGGCTGCTTTATATTCTTTATAGCCTTTCCAGTAGGCCGTTATATTTCCCGCGTTGCCAACGGGAATTACATGATAATCCGGCGCAATACCGTCTAATGCGTCGCATATTTCAAACGCACCCGTCTTCTGTCCTTCTATCCTGTACGGATTGATTGAGTTTACGAGAGTTATCGGATGCTTTTCCGTTATCTCCTTGACTAGAGTAAGCGCATCATCAAAATTTCCGTCTATGGCGATGACTTTCGCGCCGTGTATCAGCGCCTGCGCCAGTTTTCCGAGTGCAATAGCCCCGGAAGGAATGATCACTATACATTTTATATTTGCTCTCGCCGCATATGCCGCAGCCGAAGCAGAGGTATTTCCGGTGGAGGCACACATGACCGCCTTTGAGCCATCTTCAACCGCCTTACTGACCACTACTGTCATGCCGCGGTCTTTGAATGAACCGGTTGGATTCAGGCCTTCAAACTTAAAGTATACCTCTATGCCCTCACCTAACAACTCACTAAAATGGCAGGCATAAATTAAAGGCGTATTGCCCTCGTTTAAAGTAATGACAGGAGTCTTAGCGGTTATCGGCAGATATTTTCTATACTGATTTATGACTCCTTTATACATCAACTCATCTCCATTCTTACGGCAACGGGCTTTCCTGATATAAACCTAGACTTATCTATCATTGCCAATGCCTTACGCAAATCCTCCTCAACGGCTTCGTGGGTCATTATTACTACGGGAACAGCGTAGCGCTTATTTCTGTCTTTTTGGGTCACGTCGGCTATGCTTATTTTAAAACGGGCTAAAACACCTGCTATGGACGCCAGGACGCCGGGTTTATCCGCTGCCATCAATCTTATGTAATATTTACTTTTTACCATACCGATTTGCTTCATTACTTTTAGTCCCGGATTAAAATCTAGCCTGGGAAGTATCATCTCACTGCCTTTGGCAACGTTTGCGGCAATATCCATTATATCCGAGATAACAGCGCTGGAAGTCGCTTTTCCTCCGGCACCCTCGCCGCATAAAAGGCTTTCTCCCACCAGATCGCCTTTTATGTAAATGGCGTTTTCCGCGCCGCGCACTCCGGCTAAAAGATGCCGTGATGACAGTAGCGTTGGATGAACACGGACATCAAGCTGTCCTCCGTCTTCTTTAGCTATGGCAAGAAGTTTTATGGTGTAACCCATTTCCTTCGCATATTGTATATCAGATAATTCCACATCTTCTATGCCTTCTACGAATATATCCCTCAGGCTTACATATTTCCCGAATCCGAGTAATGTCAGAATAGTAATCTTGTGCGCCGAATCCATACCGCTTATATCAAGCGCAGGATTTCTCTCTGCTATACCCAGCACCTGAGCATCTTTAAGGGCGTCTTTGAACGCCTTACCCTCTTCTTCCATCTTTGACAATATGTAATTGGATGTGCCATTTATTATCCCGTAGATCGCCTGTATTTTATTTGCGACAAAGTCATCAGTAAGACACTTTATGACGGCGATACCTCCGCCAACGCTTGCTTCAAATTTTACTGTCACGCCGTTTCGCCTGGCAGCGTCAAATATTTCTTTTCCCGAATCGGCCAAAAGGGCCTTATTTGCTGTCACAACGTGCTTGCCGTTGTTAAGGGCTTTAAGCACAAATTCTTTAGCAGGATGGATGCCGCCCACAAGTTCCACCACAATATCTATATTGGGATCATCCAGAATATTTCCGGCATCATTGGTAAGCTTAGATTTAGGAACGCTGACTGCGCGTTTTACCCTAAGATCCTTATCTGCAATTCGCGATAGATAAAGCGCTATGCCCTTCTTATTCTGCATAAAAGAAGTTCTGGTCAAAAGCGCTTTTACGACACCGGTTCCGATGGTACCGAATCCTATTAACCCTATATTTACGGTTTTCATGGTATTTTCCTCATTTATGATCCCTCGCTGCGCTCGGGATAAATTCGGCCATACAACTTACGCTTCTTTTTAGTCGCGTAAGTTGTGGCCTCATTGATGGTCGGGGCGCGCGGATTCGAACCGCGGACCTCTTGCACCCCAAGCAAGCGCGCTAAACCAAACTGCGCTACGCCCCGATAATGCGCAGATAACTTACGCGACTAAAAAGAGCGTAAGTTATAGCTCCGACGATAAGTCGGAGCGTCTGCAAATTAATCCCGCCTCCGGCGGGATAAAATATCAATAAACCTCCGGCTTTGCACTTCTCATCATAAGATCTTTGACTACGTCTTTCGGAGATTTCCCATTATAAATAATCTCATATACTTCGCGTGTTATAGGCATATCCACGTTATATTTTTTTGAAAGCTCATAAGCCGACTTTGTGGTCGTTACTCCCTCAACGACCATTTCTGTCTGACTAATTATATCTTTTACCTTTTTGCCTGAGCCAAGTATCTCGCCGAACCATCTGTTCCTGCTGTAAGGGCTGACGCACGTAGTGACAAGGTCACCTATACCGCTTAGTCCCGCAAATGTTTCAGATTTTGCTCCCATTGCTACGCCAAGCCTTGTTATCTCCGCAAGTCCTCTTGTCAGAATGGCGGCTTTCGTATTAGTGCCGAATCCCAAACTGTCAGACATACCAGCCGCAATCGCTATAATGTTTTTTAACGAACCGCCCAGCTCCACTCCTATCACATCAGTAGTCGTGTACACCCGTAATGCTGCGCACATCAGAATATCCTGTGCTTCTTCGGCCAGTTTTATGTCTTCACATGCCGCGACTAAAGTCGTGGGAAGGCCTTTTGCTACTTCTATGGCTATACTCGGACCCGAGACCGCGGCGACTTTGTTGCTACTGCCAAGGACATTGCTTACTACTTCTGACATCCTCATCAGCGTCTCGCCCTCAATCCCCTTTGTAGCCGATATATAAATCCTGCCGCTAATGGCGTATTTTTTTACCTCGTCTAACACGCTGCGAAAATATTTGGAAGGCACTGCCAAAATAACGGCGTCCGATTTATCGATAGCATCATCCAGGGACGCCGTTATGTGTACAGATTGCGGTATCTTTACGCCTTTAAGAAATTTTACGTTTTCCCTCGTTTTGGCTACCGTTCCGATATAATCTTTAAAAAAACCCCAAAGCGTTACATCAAGCCCTTTTCCGGAAAGCGCCACCGAAAGCGCAGTACCCCACCCGCCGTCTCCGATTATTGATATCTTTCTCATATATTGGTTTAATTATAGTATTGAGTTTATAATTTAGCACATCCAATAGCGATGGTCAACAAGAAACTGGCCTGAGATCGAAACTTCCAGCTAGTTCCTTGGGGAAACTCGGGAAGCAAATAAACAAACAATGCTTTTGAAGACAGGTCATCTTGATTAGTTTACTGAAGTATGCAGCCTTTATTTTCGCAGGCTAGATTTCGCGGCGAATAATCACTGTCAAGAAGCGGATTTTCGTACAGGTTGCCCTGCTGTTCGGTGGTTTGATTGGGTAGCGGCGTAAGTTCTTCTTGTGTGGCATCGCACCAGACTTTGTGGGTATTGCCGTAAAAAACATTACCTAAAATATCGGCTATTCTAGTGTCAAGCAATGCACCGTCTTCATAAGTTATATGCACTCCGGAATCAGATGAATCCGTTATAATATTATCTTGGATAATGGGATTTTCTTTGTGCATTCTAAGTAATATACCCACATCGTTTGAGACTAGGGTATTGTTTTTGATCGTTCCTGATATTGCGCCGCCGAAAGCCTGCGAGAAGAGACTGATACCTACATCGGCATGAAGAATCAGGTTATTTTCTATTGTCGGGGTTTTATCAGCGCCCTGATACATGTTCCACATCTGAATTCCTTTGCCGAAATTCGTTGTGAAAATATCCGGATTTGGTTTTATGATACAATTCTTAATAATTACTTCGGAATCTATCGCAGTAATACCGGCATCTCCCATCAGTTTCAAATCTGCATAATGCGGATTGGTAAAATCTATAGAGCCGCCTTCACCGTATTTTATGGTAAACCCTCCCACTTCAATGCCACTCTCCATAAAAGCAAGGTTGCCTTTTATGGTTGTAGTATACGGACTGTCTCCGATAAGTTTTATTCCATTCTTATTCTGCAGTAACGCTGCGATTGAGCCTATCATATACGTAAAAAGACGTATTTTTGCCAAACGCATAATCATTGGCGATTATGCTTAGTAAAAAAACCATTATTACGAGAATAGCTATTTTACGCATGTTTATATTTTTTTCTGTATTTTATACCACATCTTTGCGCCGATATTCAAAAGAACTACACCGCTAATGAGACCAATAATTCTTACAACGAAATTATGCATTGAAATCCTGTCAAATAAAATTGCCACTGCACCTATGCCCCAAATAATTAATACTATAGACCCGGCGATCATCACAAGTATCATAAACAAACGAAGATTAAAAGGCATATTAGGATCTATTGACAAAACATCTCCCAAAAATGAACGGTTTTTTGCAAACTAACATCTTTGCGCAAATTTTCTGAAAAGCACTCATACTTAGTTGGTAGTTCTATTTTCATTTTCTGTATCTCATCCCAGTGAAAAATAATGTACCGTTCCAGAACAAAACTATAAAATAGTAGAGAGTACATAGAATAAAACAAAAAGCTTAATACGATCGGCTTGAATCCACCGGCTTTGTACGTGGATGCGACTAATGCATCATTGCCTTCTACAGGGAAAAGAAAGTTCAAAAGAAAAATTAAAATAAATGGCTGGATAATTAGGAAAATGCCCGTTTTAATAACAAGTTGTTTTGCTTTCTTTGAAAGTATTAAAAATCGCAGCGCTTGCTCTTCTTCCTTAGTAAGTTGCGTTGAGCGAGGCATAAGCCAATTACCCTCAAAAGGATTGCGCGGCTTGATATAATTTACTACTGCTATTATTAAGCTCGAAGAAGCAATGATAAAAGAGAGCAACAAGCTATTAAAATTACGGCAATCCCGCCATAAGGCAAGAAAAGTAACTCCCATAATTGGGAGTATTACAAAAAACAGCATCCACAGATTTCCGAATATTAAAAAAGGATTATTTATTTTTTTTGTATTTTTTTTCATATTTCCTTGCCTTCCAAAAATCCCTTTATTTCTTTTGTCTTTATGCGAATTTCTCCGCCGTATGCCGCGGCTAATATCATAGTGGCTGTCTTGCGGTTGTAAGCAATGTTGACTATGACATATTTCTCATGGATTTCATTGATATTTTCTTCATATGCTAATAAATCCTCCAATACAAGAATGGCATTTTGCCAAATTGTTTTGATGTCTTTAAAAAATAATCCTCTCTTTTCTCCCTTTTCTACGCCTTTTTGATATTTCACTCTCATTGAAAACTTTCTTTGGATCGGATCATATTTTATATCATCTCTTTGGAATATTGCATCGTGCAATAAATCGGAAACTTCGCTTAAACTTTTTTCATCATTTATTATTTTCATCACCCCACCCCCATTTTTCATTCCGAATAATCCTAATAATTTTTTCAGCATGGTTAGAATAATTTTTCTTTAATCTTCTGACCTTTTTGTTCCCAATACTATATTCATATGCTATATTAGGCTGTGCTTTAATAAAAGGTTTTATCTTATCATACGCATCTATAAACTTAAAACGCTGCTCGCTCTGCAGTCAGGATATTGCTGCAGACAAAAACTAGCAAAAGTATTGTTATCTTTTGTGAAAAATTCTTCATTTTATCCTTTAATGCACAAAATGTTTTCCGTAGAATTTAACCGCCAAAATGAATAAAATAATGCCTAATACTAATGAAAGCATTAGTTCTGCAGAATTGAAAAACTCGAACATTACAGCGAACAGAATTCCAAAAAAAATGTTTGCGATCAAAACAATACATGTCCATTTTTTCAAATTCCACAAACTGTAAAATAAGATCATACTTAGAAGTACAAATGAACCTTTAAAAATCCTAAAGAGAAAAAAATTCGATAATATCTTCTTATTTCGAGCAATACGATCGATGATGATTCTTTTTTGGGCATCGCTTTGTTTTTCCCAATAAATGGTTTTGCCTTGATATGCGAGTTTTCCTTCCTTCATTAGCGATTCATCATTTTTAATGTATTCTTCATAAGTCTTCCCGGTCATCGCCATTACATTAATTATATCCAGCGGAATCGACAGTAGAATAAGTATGGCAAATATCGTTATGATAATAGGCCTTTTGTTTTTCGCAACAGCTTGTTTATCTGTACCACTAGCGAATATCATAGGCATTGGCAACCTCTTTTCTTTTTGTAGGCCATTTTGCATACTAATGGAATAAGAAGCAATGATATCGCTAGCACAATTATGATCCTCATCTCAATATTATCAGCCATACCATTTGAATAAAAACCGGTATATACATACAAGCTGACGATCAAAAGAATTATAATGAATAAAGAAATCCCCAGTAAAATTAGAATTACGCGCTGTACGTTTTCATATTTAGCGTTAGATCCTTTTTTAGCCTTAGTAAGAAAAGAATAAAGAATACACAGAAATACGGCTATTAAAATATACCACCATTCGCTAAACCGAAACTTCATAAATAAATCTAGCATTTTGTCAAACATTATTTTAAAACTCCTCCTGACTTATTAGGCTTTTTCCATATACATATTTTTTCTTCGGATACCAGTTTGAATCGGCTTCCATAAGAACCTGTACGATGGATCTATTTGTGTCATTGATATAATTCGTCCTGTTGCCATTCGCAATTTGAGCTATTCTATTGCCATCACCGTCATATTCAAAATAGACGATATCTGTCCCATTACTGTATCTCGTAAGCTGATTATTATAGTCATACTCATACTCTTCTGCCTTATCGGAGGACAGTTTTTTAATCAGATTTCCATTTTTGTCATAAAAGAAAATAGTATCTCCGGCCCTCAACAATCTATTGTCAGAGTCATATTTATAGGTTGTTGTTTCATCCTGGGTAACCTTTGTAAGCCGGTTGCCTGCCGCATCGTAGGTATAGGCCTCATAAGTACCGTCGGAATAATCCGCCCGTTTTAGGCGATTCAGTTTATCATAGATATAATCTTTGGTAACCGTTCCGGAGGCGGTAGTTTCTACTTCGTGAGTTATATTGCTATTGGCATCGTAGTCATAGTGATAACTGGAAATGAGTGAACCGTCGGCTTTTTTGTTTGCCACATCGGTTATCCTTTTTGCCAAGTCATAGGAATATTGAGTATACACTCCGTTTGGCAAAGCTTGCTTTTTGATATTATTCGTAGTATTGTCATATTCATAGACAGTCGTTCCCGATGAATCCATAACGTTCGTTAATCTGCCATCAGGATCATAGGCATAGGAAACCTCTCTTTGGTCGGGATAGATTATCTTGGTAAGCTTACCAGACCTATCATATTCATAATAAATAGGACTTATTTCGGGGTAGCACACGCTTCGCAGCCGGTTTAGCTGGTCATAACTATAGGTGGTGGTTCCGTGCCAATCAATCATTTCGGTGCGGTTTCCGTTGGCATCATAAACATAGGAAACTTCTTTCCCGTCCTTATAATAGACGTTGCTCACTCTATTTACAGCGTCGTATGTATACTCTATTATGCCTCCCTTATGCGTAACTCTTCTTGCAATG
>CAYIQH010000019.1:0-14139 GCA_964365575.1 uncultured Planctomycetia bacterium
ATGGGTATCTTATACGACAACAGGGCGGCCGGGTCAACATTGACCTGATACTGCCTGACAAAACCGCCTATCGAAGCCACTTCGGCAACGCCCGGAACGCTTTGGAGGTAATATCTAAGATACCAGTCCTGAAAACTCCTTAAATCTGCCAGCGAGTTCGCGCCGCTCTCATCCACCAGGGCATACTGGAAGACCCATCCTACACCTGTTGCATCGGGCCCTAACTCCACCTTTACTCCGTCGGGAAGGCGGGGTATAATTTTACTCAGATATTCAAGCGTCCGCGAGCGGGCCCAATAGATATCTGTCCCGTCTTCAAAAATAATATATACATACGAAAAACCAAAATCAGAAAACCCTCTGATGTCCTTGACCTTCGGAGCGCCGAGCATGGATGTAACTATCGGGTAAGTAACCTGATCTTCTATGATATCCGGCGAGCGATCCCAGCGGGAATAGATTATGACCTGTGTATCCGAAAGGTCCGGTATGGCGTCAAGCGGTACATGGGTCATAGAATATAATCCGCCCAATGTAACCGCGCCTACAAGAAGAAAGACAATGAATTTATTCTTTGCCGAAAACTCAATTATATTTTCAACCAGTTTTGTCATAATTATTGGCCGTGCTTATGCCCTTCGCCGTCGCTTCCCGAGCCGGGAATGACGGATTTAAGGCGGGATTCTGAGTCGATAAGGAAATTGCCGGAAGTTACTACTATGTCTCCCTCAGACAGTCCTTCGATAACCTCATAAAATCCTTCCGCTTTAGGGCCTAATTTTACTTCGCGCGATTCAAGCACGCCGCCTTCTCTGGACAAATAGACAATCTTCCTGATTCCGGTGTCGAGTACCGCCGATTCCGGAACAGCCAGTTTATCCCCCATATCTACCTTTATACTGGCATTGACAAACATCTCGGGTTTCAGTTTACTTTCGGGATTCGCTACTTCGACGCGCGCCAGGTTTGTCCTCGTCATAGGATCGAGAACAGGATTTATGGACTTCACTGTACCCGTGAACACTATACCGGGATAAGCAACGGCTTCGATATCAACAGTATCTCCTATTTTTACGGAAGCTATTTCATATTCATATACGGATACATATGCCCATACGTTTTCGCCCTTTGATGGCAGATAGAGGGCCGTATCTGCCTTCTTAGTATTTTTGAGCTCGGCGATCTGTTCGTCGCTCATGCCGAGCAGCATCAGCTTTTTTCTTGCGGCTTCCGTGAGCACTTTGGCTCTGTCTATCACATCTTGCAGGGGCGAATCTTTAGTATTCTCTTCATTCTTAAGCGCCTGAATAAATTCTTCCTGTGTTATGACCAGTTCCGGGTCATAAGCAATTTTGCCGGAGGCACGGATAACCTTAGTGAGCTTGCGGACTTCGACCGGTTCTGTCTTAACGCCGATAAGCTGCTGTTTCTCCGGGCTTATCATCACGGTGGGGCCTGTCGGTTTACCGGGGCTCTCCGCTATTTTTACCATCTTACCGCTTGTTGTTGAAATGTGTTCGCCACATATTGGGCACAAGATCCTTTCGCCAGGTTTCATGGCGACCTTGACAACCATCGGACAGTTACTCATTGTGCAACTATGTTCAATACATACCTCCTCAAGCGTCTTTTCCCCGGAGGGGGCGGATTCAGGCATAGCCATATCATGGCCTTTGTGCTCTTCGCTTTTCATAGGAGCCATTGCCGTTTGATCTTCTTTTTTGACAAGCTTCATATTGCATATAGGGCAGTCGCCAGGCCTGTCAGAGGTATAAGTGGGGTGCATCGGGCAGTAATACACAGCCTTTTCGCCGCTTCCGGGTTTGGCGCAGCCGGTAATTACAAACGACGCTGTTAATAATAAGACTGCTATGACGAATAAAATAAAGTATTTATTTCTTTTCATATTTACTCCTCTCGTCCAATCTATTCAGCTCTATGCCCACGTTTCTCTCAAGGTCGGCTAAGGCAACCCTGAAATCCAGAATAGCCCGGTAGTGATCGAGTTTAAATTCTATAAGCATGCGCTGGCTGTCAAGCAAGGTAAGAAAGTCGGCTTTGCCGGATTCGTAACCCTTCATTGCCGCATTCACGGTTTCTGCCGCCTGCGGTATAAATGCCATTTCATACAGTTCTATAATTTTTTTATTCGCATCCACTCTCGCGACAGAATCTCTTACGTCGAACAGCACCATATTCTCCTTCATCCTGTATTCGGCCTTCAACATCTCAAGTTCCGCCTTCATCTCTTTGATGCCGAAGGCCTGCTTCTCCATAAACCAGAGCGGCACAGTTGCGCCGAGCATTCCTGCCCATTCATGATCTTCGTCCATCATCTGCCTGAATTTAATCATGAAATCAGGCATTAATTCATTTGCTGAAAGGTCATACGCCGCTTTGCCTTTCTCAATAGCATAACGGTACGCTTTGAGTTCCGGATTATTTTCCCTAGTAATATCATAAAACTTTTCCAGTGAATGTGTAAAAGAAACTGCGCCTTCCGGCGCCGGTATGCCTATCTCTGTCTCGGGGCCTTTATTCATCAATACATTAAGCCTTGCTTGAGCAGTCAATCTCCTCTGCTCCAGCATAATAAGTTCATTATCCACTTTGGCAAGTTCTATCTGCGCCTTTAAGGCATCTGCCTGCGTGCCTTGCGCCGTAGAATACCGTGTTGCGGCTACAGCGGAAAATTGCTCCAGTATGCCCTTATTCTCTTTTTCAACTTCTATCGATTTATAAATGACGGACAGCTCCGAGTAAGCGGCTTTCACCTGCGATAACACGGCTCTCTCTTTTGTCCTGTAGTTTTCGTAAGATACTTTGGCGAGTTTTGCCGCTATCTTTGCCCGCAGATAAAGTTTCGTAGGAAAGGGGATTTCCTGTGAAATGGCATACGTCCTCATAGGATCACCGCTCAACATCCTATCGGCTGTCATCCTGTCATACTCAAATTCAATGAGAGGATCGTTTAAACTTGCAGCCTGCCATATCCTAGCGTTTGCGGCATCATACGCCCGTTTTGCGGCTAAAATCTCGGGATTATTTTGAAGCGCCTCGTCTATGGCCGCTCTTAATGAGAAGGGTGCCTCTTCGGCAGAAGCTTTACCAAAAAAGACGATTAAGGCAAATGATAAAAAAGAAATAAGCAAAAATAATTGCGCGCAAGACCTTCTATTTAAGCGCATACTGCTCTCCCTGCCGTAGATTCTGCGGATACGGGTATTATTGTTTTGCTCCGCTTTTTTCTTTCTCGACTATATCTGTATACTTCTTAGGGTCTTTTTTGAATTCGTCTATACACATCGGGCAGCAGAAATTATATATTTTACCCTCATAGGCATAGGTAGCTTTTGTTTTTTCGTCTATCTTATCACCCGACACCGGGCACATCTTGTTGCTGACATCGACCGGTTCCGTTTCCTGGGCATGGCTATGGCCGGCATGAACATTGCCGCACTCTTCTGTGCCGCACATCGCGGCATAAGATGCATTTTTGAATCCGAATATTGCTACCCCGACTAACAATATTATCAACAGCTTTTTCTTCATCTTCTCCTCTTTCTCTATTGCTGCGTTACATTATACACCTTTTCATACGATTTTTCTATATTTTAGGTACTGCCTAATAATTATTATCAATGGTGATGACCATGCCCTAAAACATGAACGTTAACTTAACTTCCTTAATCTTTTTGCAACTTTCATTATTTCGTCTATTTTTTTATTTATTTCTCTTTCGGATTTGCTCAAAAAAGCTTCTTTGACACAATTCTCAATATGTTTGGCAAAAATTTTTTCTTCCACTCTATATAAAGCGTGAATAGCTGCGAGGATCTGGTTAATGATGTCTATACAATATCTCCCTTCTCCGATCATTCTCTGGATGCCTCTTATCTGACCTTCGATTCTGTTTAGGGCGGGAAGATTTTCATTATGGGCAGTCTTAGATTTCATTTTGCCTTCTCTTATCCGGTTAATGACTATGTCCAGAGTGTCCCGATGGCCTTTCGTATCCGCCACCGGTATCTTCCTGTGTGCTAGCGCACCCTGAAAGCGCGAACAGTAAAAACAAATATACGACTAATAAAAATGACAGTTTTTTCATTTTTTTACCTCCTTCCTGATAATTATTCTAATATACCCCATGGGGGTATGTCAAGTAAAATAAATCATTTTTTTACTTTTTCTAAAAGAAGATTAAACAGGTCGGTTAAATACTTCTCTTGTATCTTCTCATTAGTAAAGAATTACCCACTACTGAAACCGAGCTAAATGCCATAGCCGCTCCTGCTATTATAGGATTTAACAAAAACCCCGTAAAGGGATAGAGTAAACCTGCGGCAATGGGTATACCGACAACATTATAAAAAAATGCCCAAAAGAGATTCTGCCTGATCTTCCTCATGGTATAACCTGACAATTCAATAGCAACGGCTACATCCCGCAAATCATTCTTTACCAAAATAATATCTCCGGACTCAACCGCTGCATCCGTGCCTGTGCCAATAGCAATACCTAAATCTGCTTGTGCCAAAGCAGGGGCATCGTTTATCCCATCGCCTACAAACGCAACCTTTATACCTTTAGATTGGAAACGTTTAATTTCCTCTGCCTTTTCTCCCGGCAAAACCTCGGCTAAAACCTTATCTATGCCTAATTCCCTTGCAATTGCCTGTGAGGTGCGGCTGTTATCTCCTGAAATCATAAGCACTTCTTTTTTCATCTTTTTAAGTTTAGAAATTGTCTCATAGGCAAAATTTTTCAAATTATCTCTAACTATCAACAATCCCATTAATTGCCTATCTTTGGCTAAAAACATCACAGTCTTACCTTCGTTCTCCAGCTTACCCAAATCTGCCTCTGCCGTTTGGATATTAATATCTTTCGCTTGCATAAGGCTGCGATTTCCCATAATAAGTTCACTGCCGTTTATATTACCCATTATGCCTCTGCCCGGCAACGATACAAATTTATCTACGCGGCAAAGAGAAATTGCTTCCGCCTTCGCAGCGCTGACAATTGCATCGGCCAAAGGATGCTCTGATTCATTTTCCAAAGATGCACCGAGTTGTAAAATTTCTTCTTTCTTGCAACCATAAGTTTTTACATCTGTAAGCTGCGGCTTGCCAATAGTCAAAGTTCCGGTTTTATCAAAGATTACTACTTTAATCTGGTGGGCCATTTGTAAGGAGGCTGCATTTTTGATAATAATTCCATTTTCCGCAGCTTTACCCGTGCCTACCATAACAGCCGTTGGCGTGGCTAATCCCAAAGAATAGGGGCAGGCGATGATTAATACGGATATAAAAGTAAGAAGGGCAAAAATAAAACCTTTTCCTAAAAAAAACCAAACAAAAAACACTGCACAGGCAATTATCAATACTGTTGGAACAAAAATAGCGGCAATTCTATCTGCCGCTGCCTGAACAGGGGCTTTTGACCCCTGCGCCTCTTCGACGAGCCTTATGATCTGAGCTAGTGTTGTCTCGCGGCCAACCTTTGTCGTTTTAAATTTAAATGATCCGCCTTTATTTATCGTTCCGCCGATTACGGTATCGCCGGTTACTTTCTCAACAGGCATGCTCTCGCCCGTAACCATCGATTCATCGCCGCTCGAATGGCCTTCGGTAACTTTGCCGTCAACCGGAATTTTTTCTCCGGGCCTGACTATTATGATATCGCCTACAATCAATTCTTCAACGAGGATTTTTTCTTCTGCGTTATTTCTGATAACGGCGGCTATTTTGGGCCTGAGGCCCATCAGCTTTTTGATCGCCTGCGACGTTCTCCTTTTGGAAACCAATTCGAGGTATTTTCCCAGTAAGATAAAAGTAAGCAGAAAGGCGGCTACTTCATAATAAAGATTTTGCATGCCGAAAGATTGATTTCCTGACCATATTGCTATGCTTACGAATAAGCTATATAGGTAAGCGCTTCCCACTCCCAAAGCCACTAAGGTATCCATATTGGCCTGATGCAGCTTAATTAAGGTATAGAATCCACGGCTGAAAAATTGATAGCCGCAAATTAAGACCCCTGTTGCCAAAATAAACTGCCACAAAGCCATGTGTTCCATAATGAATTTATGGACCGGCAGGCCGACGCAGGTACCCATTGAGATATACATCAGAATGGAAGATAATATTATCGCTATGATGAACTTGAACCTTAAACGGTTTGTTTCTTTCGCAAATTCTCTTTCTCTATTTAAAGAGGCATCTTCCGGTCCCGCGCTATACCCTGATTTTTTAATCGCCGCTATCAAGCCGGGCAGGCCTATTCTTTCAGGATCGTATTCTATGTATGCCTTCTCCGAAGCGAAATTGACACTAGCGCCTACGACACCCGATATCTTTTTTAAGGTGCTCTCGATATTGGCCGCGCATGAAGCACAGTGCATTCCGAATATATTTAGTATAATCTTTTCCGCCATTTACAGCTCTTCTTTCGTTATGGTGCCATATGCTTTCTCAAATATTTTCACTACTCCTGGATCGAATTGTGCTCCAGAACATTTTTTTAATTCCATCAATGCCTCTTCTGAACTCAATCTATCTCTGTAAGGCCTATCACTTGTCATAGCATCATATGCATCCGCAACGGTTAATATCCGAGTCGCCATAGTAATTTTTGGTTCTGTTTCAAGAGGAAACTTTTTATCATCAAATCTATTGTGGTGATAAAGGACGATCGGTAGAACATTTGACAGAAATGTTAGATTTGAAAGAATCTTCTGGCTGTATTCCGAATGCCTTTTTATTACTATCCACTCGTCATCACTGAGTGGTTCTTTTTTATTCAATATCCTATCTGGAACTGCTATCTTGCCGATGTCATGTAATAATGAAGCCTGTTCCAAAAAATCGATTTCGGTATCAGATAGGCGCATTTCTTTTGCAATGAGGGTAGAGTACCTGGCAACTCTTTCTGAATGGCCTTGGGTGTAGCTGTCTCTAGCATCTGTGATTGCTGCCAAAGCTTTTAGTGTTGAAATATAGGTTTCCTTTAGCTGTTTAACATATCTTCTTGCCTTGTCTGCAAGCAATCCGACCAAAAGACTCGGTACTAGAATAAGCAGGATTTCTGAAAATTTACTCATCGTTAAAATACCGTCCTGAAATACCAGAATGATCATTGGAGTAATAACCAACATAAGCCAGAAGACGCCGTCTTTCATGCCTTGATAATAACATTTGACTAACATTAAAATCATTAATAAAATAACAGCGCTATGAAGATAAAGCATATTTCTATAAAACAAAAAGAGGCTAAACCCGCATAATAAAAATGAGATATTCGTAATAATATTTCTACTATCTTCTGAAAATAAAAAAGATTTTGTTTTTCTCATATTGTTTTGTGGTTTATTTATATTTAATATCCGGGTGTCCGCTAAAAGGTTTACCGCTAAATTGTTCATAACATATTTCGCAACAGATATAATACGTCATATCCTTAGCTACTCTTATTTTCTTAAACATATCCTGTTCGGGAAGTTTCTTACCGCACATTTTGCATATCTTTTTTTCTACTACTTTATTGTCCATCTTTTACCTCCCTTATTATTTTCCAAAAGATACTCCCACTGAACGCGCGGTTTTTATTAACCTATGATTTAAAGGCACGCACTTTGTCCCCGTTGCTACAATTTTCAGTGGTACATGAATAAACGAACTGTCTTTAACCGCTACTATCTGACCGATTTTTTTCTCTTTTATCATATCAACTGCCGCCGCGCCAAACTGGGTAGCAAGAATTCTATCGAATGAGGTGGGGCTGCCTCCTCTCTGAAGATGACCAATAACCACTGTACGCGTCTCAATGCCGCTAATCTTCTCTAGCTCCTTCCCTAGAACAAAACCTATACCGCCAAGACGCATTGGCTCTGTGCCATCTTTAGCCGACCTTTGGATTACTAAATTACCGCCTATGGATTTAGCGCCTTCGGCGACCACAACGATGCTGAATCTTTTCCCTCGCCTATTTCTTTCTTTAACTTTTTCTGCGATGATATTAATATCATAGGGTATTTCCGGAATGAGAATAATATCTCCGCCCCCCGCTACTCCCGCATAAAGCGCAATCCAGCCGGCTCTACGGCCCATAACCTCTATGATCATAATTCGATGATGGGACTGGGCAGTAGTATGAATCCTGTCAATTGCTTCGGTAGCAATTGAGACAGCTGAATCAAAACCAAAAGTAATATCTGTTCCTTTGATATCGTTATCAATAGTCTTAGGCACACCTACGATAGGAACGCCGTCTTTGTATAATTTATAGGCTATGCTCAACGTGCCATCTCCTCCTATACATATAAGACAATCAATATCAAGTTGTCGGATATTCTTTATGGCAATTTGCGAACGGTCCCTGAAGCATATCTTCTCGCCTTTCTGTTCCGCATACCGATAAGGATTAGCTGTATTGGATGTACCTAATATTGTGCCTCCCAATGTAAGTATGCCTGAAACATCCTCATAAGTGAGATTTCTGTGGAGGTCATGCATAAGCCCTTCGTAACCGTCTTCAATGCCTATAACTTCCCAGCCATGCTCCAGGATAGCTTTCTTTGTAACCGCTCTTATAACCGCGTTTAACCCGGGACAATCACCGCCACCGGTGAGTATGCCTATTCTTTTTTTTCTTCTAATTTTCATTAGTACGTATGGCCGCGTTTGCGCCCCTCCCTGGATGATTATTCTAACATACCCCCATGGGGTATGTCAAGTACAATAGATCATTTTTTTACTTTTTCTAAAATAGGATTAAAACAAGTTGGCAATAAATAAGCCGTAAGGTGAATTAAAACTTACCTTACGGCCCAAGATTTTTTTCCCTCATTTACTACAAGCCTACTTTATCACATATTATTCTATTTGCCGAGCACAAATTGTGAAGGGTGCCCCTTAACCTTATCTTCCCGGAAAGTCCGGCTAAGATGAACATGGCAATAGGCTTCGTGGTTGTAAATGCTGAGAATGTTCTTACAGAGTGGATACTTACATTTTCTACGTTTTCGCGAAGTCTTTATTTCCATATTATTTCCCCTTTACGGGTTAGCGCTCCACTTATAATTATACTCCCTAAAAGCAAAAATCTCAAGCTATTTTTGCGCAGGATTTCTGATAACGTGGTATAATCTATTCTCTATGATCTCGACTAAAGACGTATCGCTGCGTTACGGCGACCGCAAACTTTTTTCACATGTAAATATAACCTTTTCCGCGGGAAACTGCTATGGATTGATCGGCGCCAACGGTTCGGGTAAATCCACGTTTTTAAAGATCCTTTCCGCCGAAATAGAATCCACCTCAGGGGAAGTTACAGTGACTCCGGGCGAACGGGTAGCGGTCCTGAGACAGGACCAGTTCGCTTTTGATGAATATACGGCCTTAACCACTGTCATCATGGGTCATAAAATACTTTATGACATCATAACGGAAAAAGACACGCTGTACGCCAAAAAGGACTTTTCCAATAAGGACGGGCTGCGCATATCTGAGCTTGAGGCGGAGTTTACCGAGCTGGACGGGTGGAACGCCGAATCCGACGCGGCTAAATTATTAAGCAATCTTGGCGTGCCGGAAGAATTGCACGCGGCCGAGATGAAGCAGCTTGAGGGCGGACAAAAGGTGCGTGTCCTCCTGGCCCAGGCATTGTTCGGCAACCCCGATATATTATTACTCGATGAGCCTACGAATAGCCTCGATATTGAAAATTGCATGTGGCTCGAGGAATTTTTATCAAACTTTGAAAATACCGCCATCATAGTCTCCCATGACCGCCATTTTCTGGACAGAGTCTGCACGCACATCGCGGATATTGATTTCGGTAAGATCCAGACCTACAAGGGTAATTACGCTTTCTGGCTGGAAGCCAGTCAGTTAGCCGCAAGGCAGCGCCTTGAATCAAATAAAAAAATAGAGGAAAAACGAAAAGAACTGCAGAGTTTTATCGACCGTTTCAGCGCCAATGCCTCCAAGGCCAAACAGGCGACCTGCCGCAAGAAGATGCTGGAAAAGCTTACTGTTGAAGATATCAAGCCTTCTTCAAGAAAATATCCATATATCAAATTTGAGCAGGAGCACGAAGCCGGAAGTAATATTTTACACATCGGCCATTTATCTAAAACGTTGGACGAGCAGGTAATGTTTAAAAATTTCACCATGACTGCCACAAAGGGCGATAAGATCGCTTTTGTCGGGCACAATGACCTTGCCAAGACGACTCTGTTCCGGATCCTTATGGGAGAGATGCAGCCTGACAGCGGCAGCTTTAAGTGGGGCGTTTCAACTAGCCGGGCTTATTACCCCAAAGACAGCGCCAGATATTTCAATGACGACTCGAGCATCATCGATTGGCTTTGCCGTTATTCGGATAATACCGATGACAGGTTTGTGCGCGGGTTCCTGGGGCGCATGCTTTTTTCCGGCGAGGAGTCTTTAAAACCCGTCAGCGTACTATCAGGCGGCGAGCGGGTCAGATGTATGCTGGCGCGCATGATGCTTGCCCGGGCTAACGTGTTAATCATGGATGACCCGACTAACCATCTGGACCTGGAATCGATTACATCCCTGAACAAGGGCATGGAGGAATTCGGCGGGACCATTCTCTTTTCTTCGCGCGACCATCAGCTGATCCAGACCGTGGCTAACCGCATTATCGAGATCACCCCTAAGGGCGTCATAGACCGGCCCAACACAACGCTTGATGAGTACCTGTCTGACGAAAATATCAAAAACCATCTTCACCAGTTATACTCTTAGACAAAATTAGTCTTTCGACTCTGGAAATTAATTCCGCTGGCTTAAGCGGCTTTTCTGCATAATCATCTACCGGAAGCCAGGCTTTATCACCCGCAACATCAGAAAATTTAAAGCCTGTCGTGTCTCCTATGGCCGTTAACATCAATAGCGGGATTTTGTTATATTTCTCGTCGCTTTTTAATTTTCTTGAAAGATCAAATCCGTCGCTCATCTTCTCCAGCATTACATCCATGATAATTAAATCCGGCATAAGCTCTTTAACTTGAGCAAGGCCATCGTCTATATTTACGGCAGAAAATACTCTATAGCCTTTTGCTTCTAAAATTACCTTTATCGATTCCACAAAATCCGCATCGTCATCAATAATGAGAATCTTTTTGTCACTCATAGCTATTTCCTTTTTTTATATTCCTGGGATAGCTTAGCGTACTTCCCGGCCCGACGGATATTTTCTCTTTTTTCATCTTCAGTCAGTTTTCTGATCACCTTCGCAGGAGTACCCATAATGAGTCGGTAGCTCGGTGCTTTAAAATGTTTGGTAACTAAAGCTGAGGCTGCA
Source organism: uncultured Planctomycetia bacterium (assembly GCA_964365575.1). GTDB lineage: Bacteria > Omnitrophota > Gorgyraeia > JAHIPI01 > JAHIPI01 > CAYIQH01. The sequence goes on from CAYIQH010000019.1 coordinate 11,332, forward strand.
ACAATTGACCCTTTCCCTATCCGTGCGCCATTAAGGATAATCGCGCCCATGCCAATAAGGGCATAATCTTCAATATGACAGGCATGCAGTATCGCACCGTGGCCTATGGTGACATGATCTCCAATATATAAGGGCCTATCGTCCTCAACATGGAGTATTGCTGCATCTTGAATATTCGTATAAGCGCCGATTTTAATTTTGTTTATGTCGGCTCTGGCCACGACATTAAACCAGACACTTGCATATTCTCCAACCCGAACCGCACCTATTAACTGCGCAGAAGAGGCTATAAAACTTGTTTTAGCCACATGAGGGGCTTTGTGCAAAAATTTTCCAATCATCGGGTGCACCTAACCGCCTTAAATATTCTTTCGATATCAACGTACTTTTCAATCAAAATTTCTGTTTTTTTAATCTTATCTTTATCCTCGGCGCGCACTTTAAAAATCATGTTACTTATTTTCCGAGCTGCAGAAAAAGAGTCCTCTTTCACCGCGATTAAGGGAATATTTGCTCTTTCGATAACATCAATTACTTTTCGCGGTGGTTTTTTGCCATAGGTGGCAATGATACCCGCGATGCTGTATTTTTCGGTAAGCCCTAAGACCCAGCCGCTGAGAACGGAAAAAATAATGTCCTCGCGGTTACCGGGGGCAATTAAGAGCGTACCGCTGCTTAAGTAGTTTAAGGCCTCATGCGCAACTACATCGCCGATAATAAAACGTTTGACAACATTATTCAATCTCTTCCGGCCGCAGATAAGCTCACCGGATAAGTCTTCTAATAACTCTGAAACCGTGGGATTGGATAACACCTCCTCAAACGGAACGACCCCAAGTACTTCGATATTCTTCTTGCGTAGTCCTAAGCGTATCAAGCGGTTAATCTTATCGTACTTGTCTTTTCTCACTTTGTTTACGATCACCCCTATGACCTCTACGCCCTGATTATCAAATTTAGCACGATTGAGCATAATCTCATCAATAGGCCTGCCTACTCCGCCGCAACTTACAATTACAACCTTGGCGCCAAGTAAAGATGCGACATCCGAATTAGACATATCAAATACAGAGCCAACGCCTGCGTGCCCCGTCCCTTCAACCAAAACAAAATCGTTCATCCTTGATAGGTGTTTATACGCGTTCATTATCTTGTTTATCAAAACCGAACGTTTGCCTTTTAAGATATAATTCTCGGTAAAACCCGGCGGGATAGCAATCGGACTCATATAGGATAGATTGTCCTTGAGCCCAAAGATTTTTTGCATCAGCACCGCATCCTTATCAATTTTTTTGCCGGCGATGACCTGGTACTGCTGCCCGACCGGCTTCATATATCCGACCCTCTTAACGAACTTGCGCAGCGCGCTCAAGAGGCCCAGAGAGACCATCGTCTTACCGTCATTTTGCCGTGTCGCCGCCACGTAAAGCTTCATGATCACCCCCCGGAAGGCTTGTCAGGCCCCCTGAAATATTTTTCTTTCCTTAGTTTTATTAGATCATCCGACTTGATTTTAAGCCCTAAAGCAAGCGCCACCGCAAGTACGATAAAGATGACTAGTTCCGGAATATACCGGTGCGCCAGAGCACGCTGGAGTTCTTCTGTGCTGGATCCATCTACCTTTATGTGGATAATCGGCGATGAAGGTAAAACGGCCCACAGCGTCATGATAAAAATGTAACAAAGAGCGAAAATGCCGCCCCACTTGAACATACTCCTTCCGAGTCTGCCACCCGAACGTCGGTCGAGAAAAGGAATAAGCAGGATGAATGAGAATGCGGCAATAAAAAAGATAATACCGAGTTTTTCTCCTTCCAAAGGCCCGATTTTGGACGGAATCAGTTCGAGAGTCTTGAACATGAATAAAAAATACCATTCCGGCTGGATTCCCTCGGGGGTCGCAAGCATCGCATCCGCCTTTTTACCCAGCTCCCATGGAAAAAGGACCGCCAGAGCCACAACGAGGGCGACCTGAAGGCAGGCAAGGGCCGCGTCGCGCAATATGAAATCCGGAAAGAACTTGATCTCTTCAAGATCGCCCTTTTTTTCCTCGAGCGGCTCTGGAACACTCATCCCCTGAACCTGAACAAAAAAAAGATGGATCGCGGCCATGACGACCAAAACCACCGGTAGAATCACCACATGAAGCGCAAAAAAACGCGTCAGCGTTCCCGCCGCGACATCCTCGCCTCCGCGCAAAAAGGCCTTGAGAAAACCACCGATCAGGGGCGTTTGTCCGGCAATGCCCGTTCCTACCTTGGTCGCAAAGTAAGAAAGCTCGTTCCATGGAAGAAGATAACCGCTGAACCCAATACCCAAAACCGCAAAAAACATCAACGTCCCGGTAATCCAGGTCAATTCCCTCGGTTTCCTGTAGGACCTCAAGAAAAACGTACTGAATAAATGTACTCCCGCGGCGGCCACCATCAGATTTGCCGACCAGCTGTGAACGGACCGGATAAGCCAGCCGAATGGCACCTCAAGGATTATCGAACGGACGCTTTCATAAGCGGCCTCGGGCGTCGCTCTATAATAAAAAAGAAGCGCAAAGCCGGTGATCACCTGAATAAGGAAGAAAGTAATAATCACATTGCCGCAATAATACCATGCCGTATGCCGGTGGACGGGGACAGTCTTTGTATTCAAAAAGTCGATGAGACCCTTAAGTTTGAAACGCTCCTCAAACCATCTTTGCGCCGCACGAAACCTTTCCATATTTATTTTTCCTGTGCCTTTCTCACGATCAAAAGCCCGTCCGGAACTTCCTTCACCTCATAGGACTTGAGAGGCCTGGGGGGAGGCCCTTTA
>CAYIQH010000020.1:0-14090 GCA_964365575.1 uncultured Planctomycetia bacterium
AAAAAGTTGGCCGCGTTTGGCATTACCGAAGCAGAAGCGGGGTCTGATGCAGGCAGCATAAAGACGACAGCAAGAAAAGAAGGCGATTACTATATCTTGAACGGCACTAAACAATGGATAACCAATGCGGGAGAAGCGGAGATCTACACCGTTATCGCTATGACCGACAAAACAAAAGGCGCCCGCGGAGCAAGCGCGCTTATCGTTGAAAAAGGCACACCCGGCTTTACTTTCGGTAAAAAAGAGAAGAAGATGGGCATACGTGCCTCAGCGACAAGGGAACTCATCTTTCAGGATTGTAAAGTTCCAAAAGAGAATGTACTGGGAAGGGAAGGCATGGGTTTCATAGTCGCGATGAAGACATTTGATAATTCAAGGCCGGGCGTTGCGGCGCAGGCAGTGGGCATAGCGCAAGGCGCATTTGACCTGACGCTCAAGTATGTGCACGATAGGCATCAATTCGGCCAGCCAATAAGCAGTTTTCAGGGAATCCAGTTTATGTTAGCTGATATGGCAACCGAGATAGAAGCGGCTAGAGCGCTTGTACTGGCATCAGCCAGAATGATTGATTCCGGCGCAAAAGATGTCGGGGCAGCTTCTGCTATGGCGAAACTTTACGCAAGTGACGTGGCCATGAAAGTGACCACGGATTGCGTACAATTATACGGCGGATACGGCTATATGAGAGATTACCCCATAGAAAAATATATGCGCGATGCTAAGATAACTCAGATATATGAAGGGACTAACCAGATACAGCGCGGCGTCATTGCCAATTCGCTGATAAAAGGATTGATTAAGAAGCAATGAATATAATAGTCTGCATAAAACAGGTCCCCGACACAACCGATGTCAGGATAGACCCGGTTACTAATACGCTTATACGCGAAGGCGTAGCCTCTGTTATAAATCCCTTTGATACTTATGCTATAGAAGAGGGCGTACGCCTTAAAGAGAAATTCGGCGGAAAAGTCATTATACTGACCATGGGGCCGCCGCAGGCTCAGCAGGCACTTAAAGAAGCTATTTCAGTAGGCGCTGACGAGGCCGTACTCCTTTCCGACAGGGCATTTGCCGGCAGTGATACACTCGCCACAAGTTATACCCTCTCAAGCGGCATCAGGAAGATAGGCAGTTTTGATATGATCCTTTGCGGTAAACAGGCCTCCGATGGAGACACGGCCCAGGTAGGGCCCGGCATATCTACGCATTTAAATATTCCGCAGGTTACTTATGTAAAAAAGATAGAAAGCATAATCGATAATAAAGCTAAGGTTGAACGGATGGTTGAAGAAGGCTTTGAAATAATAGAAGTGCCGTTGCCCTGCCTTATAACTGTAGTAAAAGAGATAAATGAACCGCGCTTACCATCCCTAAAAGGCAAGATGAGGGCCGCTAAGGCCGAGATAACGACATGGACGGCGAAGGACCTTGGATTGGACCCGGCAAAACTGGGCTTAAACGGCTCACCCACAAAAGTCGTCAGGATATTTACCCCGCCGCCCAGGGTCGGCGGGCAGGTTTTAAAAGGCGAGCCGGACGAAGTAGCCGGCAAATTAGCAGAACTGCTTAAAGATGCAGTAATATGACTTCGCGGGACCGGATAAAAAAAACCTTTGATTTTCAATTGCCCGACAGGGTCGGTATCTCGGACGATTTTACTGACTCCGTAATAAAGAAATGGAAAAACGCGGGCAAACTTGCAAAAGAAGCGAACCCGCAGGAATATTTTGATTTCGATATACGGCTCTTTGGATTTAATCAGGATTTTACTCTAGCCGGCAAAAACACGATAACGGCTGACAGGTTTAATAATCCGACGACAGGTGAAAGCCTGAAAAACAGTTACGAGCAGGCAAAATCCAGTAACAGATTTTTGGTTTTATCATGTATTGAACCATTTGAGCATATTGCAGGCTTACTCGGCAGGGAAAAAGTTCTGACGATGATGGCTGAAGAGGCCAATGAGATAGCGGACATATTTGCCGATTCCGCGGAATTTACGCTTAAGATATGCCAGTTTGCGCTTGATAAGGGTTATCAATTTGACGGTGCGTGGATATGGGGAGACCTGGGCTGCAAAACCGGGCTTATTTTTTCAACGGATTATTATAATGCGCTCCTCTTTGACCTGCATAAAGAGTTTTGCGAATTTTTTGAGACTAACAGGATGCCCGTAATATTCCACTCCGACGGTAATATAAGGGAACTATTACCGCATCTCATAGAAGCAGGCGTACGCGCGATAGAGCCGCTTGAGAGTGACGTCGGGATGGACATTGCGGAGATAAAAAGAGAATATGGCAGGGATATTGTTCTTTTCGGCGGGATAGATGAGCAGGCGTTTACTAAAGATATAAGCAAATCCGAAAATGAAATAAAGAGTAAATTCAAAGCCCTTATGAAAAACGGCGGTTATATTTATCACGCGGACAGCCCTATATCGGAAGAAATAAGTTTTGAAAATTACAAGAAGGCGCTCGATTTGGTAAAGAAATACGGCACGTATTCTAACCAGGTTAGAATACGTTAGATTAGATGGGTCTAACCTGGTTAGATGTAAGTTAAAGGAAAAGCATGTCAATAAAAGTATTGTTCGATAAATGCACCGGCTGCAAGCTTTGCATCAGGGCCTGCCCCTTTGGTGCGATAGAGATAAAGGATAAGAAGGCGGTAATAGATCTCAATAAATGTAATCTGTGCGGCGCCTGCGTTGATGCATGCAGATTAAAAGCTATAGAACTTAAAAAGCCCGCAGCAGAGGCAAAGCCGTCTATGAAACCCTCGTCGGATGTATGGGTGTTCTGCGAGCAGAAAAAAAATATTATCCAGAGCATTTCATGGGAACTTTTAGGCAAAGGCAGGGAATTGGCGGATTCACTCGGCATGAAATTATGCGGAGTCCTTTTAGGCTATAACATAAAGGACAAGGCCAATCAGATATTTGAGCGCGGTGCCGATAAGGTATATTTAGTAGATTCGCCTAAACTTGGGGCGTATCAGGACGAGCCCTACACCGAAGCGATGGTTAAGCTCGCAGAAAAATATTCTCCGGAAATACTCTTGTGCGGAGCGACGACGACAGGCAGGAGCCTGATATCAAGAGTAGCCGTCAGGATAAAGACAGGGCTTACGGCCGATTGTACGGGGTTGGACATAGATCCGAAAGACAGGCTTCTCCTGCAGACACGTCCTGCCTTCGGTGGAAACATCATGGCTACCATCGTAACTCCGAATCACAGGCCGCAGATGGCTACTGTCCGCCACAAGGTGATGAAGGAAGCCGAGATTTCGAAAGGACGAAAAGGCGAATTAATAGAAGAAAATATAGAAGATTCTGTTTTGTCATCACGGACAAAATTGATTGATATTGTCGAGGAGATTGAGTCGACCATCAATCTTTCCGAGGCAGATATAATAGTTTCCGGCGGCCGCGGTATCGGCGGCCCGGAGAATTTTAAGATGATAGAAGAACTTGCCCTGACGATCGGCGGTGCCGTCGGCGCTTCCCGCGCGGCAGTAGATTCCGGGTGGATGCCGTACTCGCATCAGGTGGGCCAGACAGGGAAGACCGTATGTCCCAAACTTTACATAGCGTGCGGTATAAGCGGACAGATCCAGCATCTTATAGGCATGCAATCTTCAAAAATTATAGTCGCAATAAACAAAGACCCCGAAGCCCCGATATTTAAAGTGGCTACTTATGGTATTGTGGATGATGTATTCAAAGTAGTCCCGCAGCTGACCAGGGCATTTAAGCAGGTTCTCAAGAAATGATATAGGGACGTCCCCCGCGGGGAACGTCCCTTAAACTATTGACTTTTGCCTCGGTATAATATATAGTTATAGCCATGTATTTTAAAAAATTAGACATAGTAGGCTTCAAGTCGTTCGCCGAGCATGCCAAGCTTTACTTTGAGCCGGGTATAACCGTGGTAGTCGGGCCAAACGGATGCGGCAAGTCAAACATCATTGACGCCATAAAATGGGTGCTGGGAGAACAATCAGTCAAATCTCTTCGCGGCTCGGCGATGGAAGATGTCATATTCAACGGTACCGACGACAGAGAGCCCATAAACATGGCGGAAGTATCGCTTACCTTAGCAAATACCGACAGAATTCTCCCCATAGATGTAGATGAAGTCGTAATATCCCGCAGGCTTTTCCGCTCAGGCGAAAGTGAATATCTAATAAACAAGGCTCCTGTGCGCCTAAAAGATGTGAATGAGCTATTCATGGGTACCGGTATAGGCGCGGAGGCTTATTCCATAATAGAGCAGGGGAAGATAGACCTCATAATAAGCAGCCGTCCCGAGGACAGGCGCTTTATTTTTGAAGAAGCTAGCGGCATAACGAAATATAAATCTAAAAAAAGAGAAGCTATCAGAAAATTAGAGGATACGGATAATAATCTTCTCAGGATAAATGACATAATAGTTGAGGTAAAGCGGCAGATAGATTCTATCACAAGGCAGGCGCGGAAGGCGGAGCGCTATAAGGAGAGATTTGACAGGCTTAAAGAGCTGGAATCTAAGATGGCATTTTACGAATACGATTTGCTTAAAAATGAACGGACTAACATTGAAAGTGAAATGTCTAAGATGCGGGAAGAGATCGGCGGGATGTCCCACGAAATAGAATCTCTTACGTCAAAGCTGGAAACAGAACGCCTCTCCCTCGCGGGCGTGGGTGTCAAATTTACGGAACTGCAAAATGCCAAATTTTCCAAGGAATCACTGACAGAACAGAACCGGAACAAAATAGTTGTTGATAAAGAAAGAATAGCGGAACTTTCAGCCAGGATAGAAAGCCTTGATGCGGAGATAAGTACTATAGAAATCAGGAAAGAATCATCAGAAAAACTAGTCCAGGAGATTGAGAATGAATTTGCGACGATTTCAGATGCGGAGGAAGCGAAGAAACGCGTCCTTCTGGATGAGGAGAAGCGGCTTTCGGAACTGGAAAGAGAAATAAAGCATAATGAGAAAAATATAGAGGAGAGCCGTCAGAAGATCGTCGAGTATATGGCCGAGAGGTCAAAATCAAAGAACGAGGTTATACGGCTTACAAGCGACATTCATAATAGATCGGTGAGGCTGCGCAGGCTCAGCATGGAAATGGAGAAGGTGTCTGATGAGACGAAGGTCACAAGAGAAAAATTAAACGGCGCCAATGTCGAATTCAAAGAGACTGAAAACCGCCTTAACAGCATACGTGCGGAAAAAGACAGGCTTCTTAAGGAAAAAGACGGCCTATCACTGTCTATAAAAGTGTCTGAAGACGATCTGCAGAAAAAACGCAGCATACTGATAACGCTTGAATCTAAAAAATCATTTTTGGAAGACCTTATAAAGCGGCACGAAGGCTTTACCGGCGGGACAAAGGCGCTCCTTGAGTCGCTTGACAGGGGCGAGGTAAAAATAGACGGCATAGAAGGTGTTCTGGGCAATATGGTGGAGGTTACAAGAGGTTTTGAGGCCGCGGCCGAGACAGCGTTAGGCGAGTATGTGCAGTGCATTGTTTCTAAGAACAGGCATAGTGCGCTCGAGGCTGCCGAATATATGCGGGTAAACAATAAGGGGCAGGCGACATTCCTTATATCGGATGAAATCGCCGTTTCCGGTGATATGGAGCCGGCATCGATATCAGCCGACGGGATTATAGGCAGATTAAGCGATTTTGTTACGGCTAAAAACAGCCTTGAGAAAGTAGTGATAAACCTGTTGCGGGATACCTACCTTGTAGAAAATATGGAAAAGGCCGAAAATATTCTCAATAATATTTCCCGGACAGGTTCATTGTCCGCGGTGAAGCTTGTTACAAATAAAGGTGAGATGCTGAAGATGGGGTTTGTAATAGCCGGATCCGAGATTTTCAGCGAGGACGCGGGAATTATAGGCAGGCAATTGCGCCTAAGGGAAACTATTTCCGAAACAGAGACTGCAAGAGATATAATTGCCCGCATGGAAGAGACTAAGCGGGAGCTCTCCGCCAACCTTGTAAGTATTGAAGAAAAATTAAGCGGCGTTGAAAGCATGCTGAAAGACCAGGAGGGGGAATATCATATAAAGAAGAGCCATCTTTCTTCTGTAGAGCAGGAAGACACGAGGCTGGGCGAAGAGTTGTCGCTGTTAAAATTGGAAAACGACGAAATAAACGAAGAAGTCGGGGAATTGGGAATCCGGAAGAGCGTGTTTGAAAAGAAGCTATCCGAAATGGAGGAAGAGGAGAATAATACCCAGAGCGTTTTAACCAACTCCGAGGAATCTATCAGGAACCTTGCAAAAGAACGCGAGGAAATAATAGTGCTGATGGCCAGGGTAAAGACTGAACTTCAGGCGATTTCAAAAGAAAGGATCACGCTTTCCCAGAACATAGAAGTTCAGAAAGAATCTCACCAAGCATACACATCTTCTTTGATACAAAAGAAAGATGAATTAGAGGCATCGCGCAGGAAAACCGACGAGCTGACGCAGGAGATAGAAGAGCTGGGGACCGAGGTTACGGAACTGGCCATTGAGGTCAGGGCCATAAGCGAAGAAGTAACGCGTATAGGATACACTAAAGAAAAGAATGCCTCCTTCATAGATTCTGTAGAAAAACGGCTCGCTCAACTCTATAAATCGTCTAATGAATGCAAGGATAAAGACCATCAGATGAACATGAAGGGCTCCGAGATAAACTTCAAAGTAGAAACGCTTAAAAACAGGATGGCCCAGCTCTATAAGGTTGATATAGACCAGGATAGCCTCCAATGCGATGTTTCATCAGATTGGGAAACAGCCCGCAGGGAAATAGAGGATTTAAACCGGAAACTTGAATCAATGGGCACGGTAAATCTTGTGGCTATAGAAGAACATAAAGAACTGGAAGACAGATTTAATTTCTTGAGCCAGCAACGCGAAGATCTTGTGAGGGCAAAGGAATCGCTCGTGGAGGCAATATCCAAGATAAACAAGACTACGCGTAAATTATTCATGGAGACATTTGAAAAGATCCAGTTTGAGTTTAAAAACTACTTCCGCTATCTTTTCGGCGGAGGCCAGGCCGAAATATTCCTGCTGGACGAACATGACGTCCTGGAATCCGGCATAGAGATAGCGGTAAGGCCGCCGGGCAAGAAACTTCAGAGTATAACATTGCTTTCAGGCGGAGAAAAGGCATTGACCGCTATAGCGCTTATCTTTGCTATATTCAAAGTAAACCCCAGCCCGTTCTGCCTTCTGGATGAAGTAGATGCGCCGCTGGATGAATCCAACGTGGAGCGTTTTGCCAAGGCGATCCGCGAGTTTACAAAAACATCCCAGTTTATAGTGATCACCCATAATAAGAGAACCATTACAATGGCAGACGTGATGTACGGTATCACTATGGAAAAGTCCGGGATTTCTAAAATAGTCTCTGTGAAATTCCACGATGACGCGAGGGCTCAGGCAGTAGCTTCGGAAGAAAAAGAAGAAAAGGTACTCTCCCAGAATTAAATCTGCTCGAACATCATTATACGATCCTTACCTTCCTTTTTGGCTTTATAAAGCGCCGAATCGGCATTTTTGATCAGATTATCTTTATCTATCGCGTCCTTTGGGAACGTAGATATGCCGCAACTGAAGGTAAAGACCTTTCTGGGCTGGTGTTCCTGATTCGGAAAATTGTGCTGCGTTACTTTTTCCCTTAAGCGGTGGGCTATATGATTTGCATCTTCCCTCGTAGTCTGCGGGAGGATTATAGCGAATTCTTCCCCGCCGTACCTGCAGACATAATCCTTTTTACGGGAAGCTTCTATAAGTATCTTCGCCATTTCCTTTATGATAAAATCACCCGCCACATGGCCGAACCGGTCATTATAATTCTTAAAATCATCAATATCGATCATGAGGAGGCTCAAAGGCATGCCTGCCTCACGGGCCCGCGCTATCTCATTTGACAGGGCTACCTGAAAATGGCCGTGGTTCCATAGTTTTGTCAGCCAGTCGGTATTGGACAGATATACCGTCTCCTCGTAGAGGCGCGAATTTTCTATCGCGAGCCCGGCGTGATTGGCAAAAAGATTCAACATGCCCACATCGGCCTTTGTGATGGGCTTTTGGGTGAATATGTTATCGGCCAGTACTACTCCGACAACTTTATCTTTTGCTTTCAATGGAGCAGTAACAAAATATTTTGTGCCCATCATCTGCAGATATTTGTCTTCCGAACTGAGGCGCGCCTCTTCCGTGATAACTTCGAACGGCATGCCCTCAAGGGCGGTTAAGGCAATTACGCCCTGGCTTTCATTAAGGTGGATTCTTATGCTTTTTACCAGATTATGCAGCCTTGAATTCGGGTCGCGCTTAAAATTGTCATAAGCGTTTATAAGGTCCTCCAGAGCCATCTTATTTTCTTCAATGCCTTTCCATATATGCGTGGCTTCTTCGATGTTGTGCGGGCCAATGCCCATTTTGCCTTCCAGCATTTTATCTTTATCATTGACGAGGAAAAGCATGGCCCTGTTGAATCCCAGGCCTTCATGAGAAGTAACAGCAGTCAATATGATATAAAGGATTTGCTCGAGCTCAAGGGTCGTCCTCATGGCATTTGAGACTTCATAAAGCAATAAAAGCTCTGCCCGCGCTCTTTCCAGTTCTTTTAGTACGGGATTGTGTTCCTTATGGTCTTTGGGGTCATTTGCAGCCTCTTTTGGATTGATATTCTTATCTTCCATATCTAAGTAATATACCTCAATTAGAGTCCAATGTCAAGTCGCCGCCTGATATGCCATCGTTTGCATAAGATAATAGTGATACTCCTCCGAGCGGCCTTGCAAAATTCAGCCTTGAGCCAGGTAAAAAGCGGTTAAATAGGGCGGTGGACTGTCCGAGCCGGCACGGCAGTGCCAGGCGAGTTCACCGCCCCCGTTTTTTACCGCAGCGAAAGGCGTTAAGAATTTTGCTAGACGCGAGGGGAGTATTACTATTATGTGGAAGAAAATTTGGCTTGACATTTATAAAGCCGTAAACTATAATATCCCTACAAATCTTCGGGGTGAGGTGAGATTCCTCAACCGGTAGTGAAAGCCTACGAACTCCGCTAACGCGGGGTTGATCCGGCGAAATTCCGGGGCCGATAGTAAAGTCTAGATGGAAGAAGATTATTAAACCATTTTGGTATTACAACCGCCCCCGAAGTTTGATATTCGGAGGCGGTTTTTTAATGAGGCCATAACTTGCGGAACATAGTGACGCAAGTTATTTGGCCGAATTAACCCCGCCCTGGCGGGGTAGGCTAGGTATATATGAAACTTAACACTATACAGGAAATAATGAAAGACCTAAAAGCCGGCAAGATGGTCATCGTTATGGATGATGAGAAAAGGGAAAACGAGGGTGATCTTGTTATGTCTGCCCCGAAAGTCAAGGCGGAAGATATAAACTTTATGGTGAGATACGGCCGTGGCCTTGTGTGCGTGCCGATGGACGGTGCGCTTCTGGACAAGTTGGGTATCTATTCTATGATAGGGTCGTCGGGGGATCCGTTTAAGACAGCGTGGGCAATATCGGTTGACGCAAAACACGGGATTACTACAGGTATATCTGCAAAAGACAGGGCCCATACTATACGCCTTTTAGGCGGAAAGAACACAAAACCCGCAGACCTCGTTAAGCCGGGCCATATATTTCCTCTGAGGACGCACGAAGGCGGCGTTTTGGTAAGAGCCGGCCATACTGAGGCATGCGTGGATCTGATGAAGATATCATCTCTTTATCCCGCGGGTGTAATATGCGAGATCCTCAATGAAGACGGGACAATGGCGCGCAGTATCCATCTCGACAAGTTTGCGGCGGAGCACAAGCTGAAGATATGCACGGTAGGCGAGATTATAGAATACAGAAGGAAACTTGAAAAGCTGGTAGAGCGGGTAACGGAGACACATATTCCTACGGATGCAGGCGAATTTAAACTTGTTGTTTATGAATCTAAAGTAGATAAATCTCACCACCTCGCGCTTATAAAAAAGGAGTGTAACAAGAAACCGACGCTTGTCAGGGTCCATTCGGAATGCCTCACCGGTGATGTCTTCGGTTCCCATAGATGCGATTGCGGAGAGCAGCTTCACAGGGCATTATCAATGATAAGTAGAGAAGGCAGGGGTGTATTTCTCTATATGAGACAGGAAGGCAGGGGCATAGGCCTTGCTAATAAACTTAAGGCATATGCGCTTCAGGATAAGGGCCTTGATACTGTAGAAGCAAACGTTGCCCTGGGATTCGGCGCAGACCTAAGGGATTACGGCATAGGCGCGCAGATACTGGCGGATCTGGGCCTTAAAGAGATAAGGCTCATCACAAATAATCCAAAGAAAATAATAGGTTTAGAGGGATATGGATTGAAAGTAGTAGAGCGCATTCCGCTCATCATATCCCCGAACAAAGTCAATGCAAAGTACCTTAAGACAAAAAAAGATAAAATGGGTCATTACCTGGAGGTGTAGAGATGGAAAAGACGATAAAAGCAAGCTTGATAGTAAAGGATAAGAAGTTCGGAGTCGTTGTGTCGCGGTTCAATGAGTTTTTGAGTTCAAAGCTCGTCGATGGAGCGGTAGATACTCTTAAGCAGCACGGCGCCGAGGAAAACTCGATAGATATTGTGTGGGTTCCCGGGTCTTTTGAGATACCTATTATCGCCCAGAAGATAGCTAAGTCAAAAAAATATGACGCAGTGATATGCCTTGGTACCATTATCAGAGGCGATACGCCGCATTTTGATTACATAGCAAGCGAAGTCGCAAAGGGCGTTTCCAAAGTGTCGCTTGATACCGGAGTGCCGTGCGTATTCGGCGTTATAACTGCGGATAATCTTGAACAGGCAATAGAGAGAACAGGGACGAAACAGGGTAATAAGGGCAGGGATGCCGCTCTGAGCGCGATAGAGATGGCCAATCTGCTTGAAAAACTTTAAGCGGGGCGTTATATGCGAAAAAGGACAAAAGCGCGGGAATACGCCTTAAAAATCCTTTACCAGATTGAAATGACGAAAGACGATCAGGATACCGCTCTCACATCATTCTGGGGCAGGGAAGAGGCAGAGCGTGATGAGTCAGTAAAAGAATTTACCGGCCAATTAGTCAGGGGCGTAACCGGAAATATCAAAGATATAGACGCAAAAATAACCAGGTACGCTACCAACTGGCAGATCGACAGGATGGCCGTAGTCGACAGAAATATACTCAGAATGGCTACTTTTGAGATTTTGTATCTCAAGGATATTCCGCCCAAGGTTTCAATAAATGAAGCCATTGATATAGCAAAGAAATACGGCGATAAAGATTCCGGCAAGTTCGTAAACGGCGTACTCGACAAAATAAATAAGACGAAAGCGGAGCAATGAAAAAGTTTGCAGATCTTCACGTCCACACTTTTCATTCCGACAGCACATTCACGCCTGAACAAGTAATCGATGTCGCACATAAAAAAGGACTTTCCGCGATAGCGATTACCGATCACGACAGCGTTGACGGAGTGGACCCCTCGATCGGTTTTGCGGCTAAGTACGGAATAGAAGTCATAGCGGGCGTGGAGTTGACTGCGGAAGAAGAGGATCTGGAGATACACCTGCTCGGCTATTTTATTGATTGGAAGTCCGAGTGGTTTGAGAAAAAACTGGAAAAAATCCGCCAGGCCAGGCTCGAACGCATTTATGAGATGGTAGAAAAATTAAAAAAGGTTGGCGTGGACATTGACCCGAAGAAGGTGCTTGCGTTAAGCGGCCCGGGCGCCGTGGGCAGGCTGCATCTCGCAACAGTACTCTACAATGAGGGCATCATCTCTTCTATAAGCGAGGCATTCAGGAAGTATATCGGCCAAAAGGCGCCATGTTATGTAAAAAAATACAAACTTACGCCTAAAGAAGCGATAGAAATGATATTGAAATTGGGCGGAGTGCCTGTTCTGGCGCATCCGCGCATATTAGGGAGAGATGACCTGATCCCTAATTTCATAAAAGACGGCCTCAGGGGTATAGAAGTTTATCATATCGAACATTCTCCCGCTATAGTTTCACGCTATGAAGATTTTGCCATCAGCCGCAATCTGTTAATGACAGGCGGCTCCGACTGTCACGGGCTGGGGAAACGCGAAGTGCTTTTAGGCAAAGTGAAAATTCCTTATTCACTGGTAGAAGATCTGAAGAAAGAATCGGAAAAAATCAGGGCGTCTAATGCCAAAAGTTAATCCGCTTGACAAAAAATATATGGGCATCGCTATATCTTTAGCAAAAAAAGGGATTGGCAGGACAAATCCTAACCCTGCCGTCGGAGCGGTCCTTGTCAAAAACGGCAGAATAATCGCTGCGGATTATCACAAAAAAGCCGGTGCCTCGCATGCGGAAACACTTGTGATAAAAAAAGCGGGAAGAGATGCGGCCGGGGCGACTTTATACTGCACCTTAGAGGCATGTTCCAATTACGGGAAGACGCCGCCTTGTGTAGATGCCTTGATAAAAAGCGGCATAAAAAGAGCGGTATTTGCCATGAAAGACCCCAATCCTCTGAATGGCGGCAAGGGGATAAGCAGGCTGAAAAAGGCCGGGATCCGCGCGGAATACGGCCTATTAGCCGAAGAAGCAGCGTTTCTAAACAAACCGTTTATAAAATTTATGACAAAGCAGATGCCTTATGTAACAATAAAGATCGCCGGGAGCCTGGACGGGAAGATAGCAGACGCGAAGGGTAACTCAAAATGGATCACTTCTGAAAAGTCACGGAGATTTGTCCATAAGCTGCGCAGTCAAAGTGACGCTGTTATGATAGGAATAAATACTTTACTGAAAGATGATCCTCTGCTTACAAATAGGTACTATCGCGCTATCCGCAGGCAGCCAATGAGGGTAATTGTAGATACATACCTAAAAACTCCCATAGCGAGCAGGATATTAAAAAGCAGCGCCGGGACAGTATTAATAGCGGCCGGCAGGGGCGCTTCGGTGAAAAGAAAAGCATTACTTGAAAAAAAAGGCGCAAGGGTTGTGCTTCTGCCGGAAAAAAACGGCCGCGTGAAACTCGCCGCAGTTTTAAAATATTTAAATAACCTGGGCGTAATGTCGGTATTATGCGAAGGCGGCGGCGAGTTGGTATCTTCCCTGATAAGAGAGCGCCTGGCTGACGAGGCATATTTTTTCATAGCCCCTAAAATAATAGGAGGCAGGCTGGCACCGTCTTCATGCGGAGGGCCTCCGGCTGATATAAGAGATGCAGTTAATTTAAAAAATATCAGAGTAGAAAAAATCGGGCCGGATATTTTAGTGCGAGGAGAATTCCACCCTTGCGGGGGTTTCGCCAGAAAAGCCGGGAGAGGGGCTTAATAATGTTTACCGGAATAATAGAAGGCAGGGCGGTGATTAAGAAGATTGCGAAGAACGTTCAGGGCGTGAGGCTTACCCTATCGTCGGATAATGTCTCAAGGGACACCAAGATAGGTGATAGCATTTCGGTAAACGGCGCCTGTCTTACCGTAGTAGACATCGATAAGGATATATTACAGTTTGATATAATGTCGGAGACTTTGCGCACGACAACGCTTTCAGATGTTGCCGCGGGAGATATTGCTAATGTTGAAAGGTCTCTCAAGGTTGGAGACAGGATATCGGGCCATTTTGTCACGGGGCATATAGATTGTACGGGAACTATAATTTCTATCAGAAAAGGCCGGAATGAATATACGATAGAGATTGAAGTGCCTCCCGAAAAGGCAGTATATTTGGCCGGTAAGGGGTCCATAGCGGTTGATGGTATAAGTTTGACTGTAACCGCAAGCAGGCAGAATCGTTTTAACGTGTCTCTCATACCTTTTACATTAAGCGTAACGTCTCTGGGCCTTAAGAAAGCAAGTAATAAGGTGAATATAGAGTTTGATATCCTTGCTAAATATGTGCTGAACAGTACCGGCCGGGTAGCCGGCAAAATAGACGCTGATTTTCTGAGAAAGCACGGTTTTGTTTAATCGCTTCTAAGACTTGACATTTTCTAAAATTCGGTTATACTCTAACCATAGATACAAACTGTTAAAGGAGATGATACGATAACAGTCGAATGAATTTGGTGAATTCTCTGGATTATA
>CAYIQH010000021.1:0-13725 GCA_964365575.1 uncultured Planctomycetia bacterium
TAAGGATCTTCCAGCCTCCCACTTTCAATCGATATTCCCCAAAGATTAACATCAAGTGAGTAGGGCTTTTTCTTTGTTGCATCAATCGGGATATTATTCTTCTTAGCATACTCTATTTCTTCCTGCCTCGTCTTAAGTTCCCACTCCCTCACCGGCGCCAGTATCTTCAATTTAGGATCTAATGCGCCGATGGTTACTTCAAATCTTACCTGGTCGTTGCCTTTGCCCGTGCATCCGTGCGCCACAAACCCGGCATGTTCTTTTTGCGCCGTCTTTACAAGCCCTTTTGCTATAACCGGCCTTGAAAGCGCTGTCGCCAAAAGGTAGCCGTTTTCGTAAACAGCGTCCGCTTTAAGCGACTTAAACACAAAATCTTTCACGAATTCATGCTTAAGGTCTTCTATGATGACCTTTACCGCACCTGTCGCGAGCGCCCTCTTGCGATAAGTGCCGAAATCAGAGCCCTGCCCTACGTCAGCCATATAGGCAACAACGTCATAGCCCTTCCTTGTAAACCACTTTACCGCAACGGAAGTATCTAAACCGCCCGAATATGCTAGAACGACCTTTGGATTCATTTTTTCTTTTTTCCTCCTATATAAATAATAAGAATGGCTTTCTGTACGTGCAGCCTGTTTTCAGCCTGGTCTATCACAATGGAATTCGGCCCGTCTAAAATTTCATCAGTTACTTCTTCTCCTCTATGCGCCGGTAAACAATGCATAAGGACGGCGTCCTTTTTTGCCTTTCCGAATAATTTTTCGTTGACCTGATACACCGCAAAATCCTTTAATCTCTTCTCGTATTCCGCTTCCTGCCCCATGCTGGTCCACACGTCCGTATATATCGCATCGGCGCCTTTTACGGCATCATCAGGATCCCTAAAATATACGAGATCAGTCTTATTTTTATCGGCTATTTCTTTTGCGTCCTCAAAGATATCCTTCTTCGGTTCGTATCCCGGAGGAGTGGAGAATTTAATGTTCACGCCCGTCAGGGCTGCCGCATACATTAGCGAATTCAGCACATTATTACCGTCTCCTACATAAGCAAGCGTCAGATTGGTTAGCTTGCCGAATTTCTCTTTCAATGTAAATATGTCGCTGAGCGCCTGGCATGGATGATGAAGATCGCTCAAGCCGTTTATGACGGGAACATCTGCCGATTTTGCAAGCGTCACTACATCCTTATGGAGAAATGTTCTCGCTACAATGCCGTCCAAATACCTGGACTGCACCTTTGCCACGTCTTTTATCGACTCCCTCACTCCCAGTTTAATATCATCGCCTGTCATATAGATGGCATTTCCGCCAAGCTGAAATACTCCGACTTCAAATGAAAGCCTGGTTCTGTTAGACGGCTTCTGGAAGATAAGGCCCACGGACTTGCCGCTTAACGGCCTCTCAAAGGCACCTACTCCGGATTTGAGGCCTTCTGCGAGCTCAAAAATATAACTCACATCTTCCTGGGTGAGGTCTTTTAGTGATAATAAATCTTTTTTCATATATTCCCCTTTAGCTGTAAGCCATAAGCCTTAAGCTATATTTATGCTTACAGCTTAAAGCTTATGGCTTAAAGCTGAATAGCAGCCATGCTGTCACTGATTATCTTTACCGCTTTATTTATATCTGATTTTTTCACTATCAGAGGCGGAACAATTCTTAGTATGTTGCCCTGCGTACAATTTATAAGAAGCCCTCTCTTTACGCACTCAGTAAATATTTTTTTCCCATCAACCGATATCTCAACGCCTAACATAAGTCCTACTCCTCTTACCTCTTTTATAAACGAAAACTTCTTCTTAAGTCCTTCTAACTTCTTTCTCAGATATTCTCCCATATTTTTGGCATTATCTAGAAGATTATCTTCTTCTATGGCCTGAAATGTTGCAAGCGCCGCTCGGCACACTATCGGGCTGCCTCCGAATGTGGTGGCATGTGTTCCGGCCGTCAATGTATCCTGTATTCTCGCTGATGCCACGGTCGCTCCTATCGGCACACCGCCGCCTAGAGACTTGGCCAGCGTCATTATATCTGGAGGTATCCCATAGTTTTTAAAGCAAAACATCTCGCCCGTCCTGCCCATAGCAGTCTGGACCTCATCATATATAAGGAGCATGTCCTTCTCTTCGCATAACTTTTTCAGGCCCTCAAGATACGCCTTATCTGCCATATTTATGCCGCCTTCACCCTGAATAGGCTCAAGCATTATTGCGATGGTCTTCTCTGTCAGTGCGTTTTTCACCGCGGATAGATCATTAAACAGCACAGTCTTAAAACCCTCAAGAAGCGGCTCAAAGCCATGCTTAACCTTATCCTGGCCTGTCGCGGTTATCGTAGCCATCGTCCTTCCATGGAATGACTTCTCCATCGTTATTATTTCATACCTCTTGGTCTGGCTGCCGTATTTTCTGGCGAGTTTTATCGCGCACTCATTGGCCTCAGCTCCGCTGTTAGCAAAAAATACTTTGCCGGGAAACGCATGGCTTATAATCTTTTCCGCAAGGTCAGCCTGCAGATCATTGTAATAATTATTTGAAATATGAATTAATATGCCGGCCTGTTTTCGTATAGCCGCTACGACTTTAGGGTGGCAATGGCCTATGCCGCTCACAGCCCAGCCCGGAAAGAAATCAAGGTATTCCTTTCCTTCGGCATCCCACATCTTCATACCTTTTCCTTTTACAAACGCGATCCCGTCCCTACCGTATGTCGGCATCACATATTTATTGTACTTTTCGGCTATCATTTCTGTCTTTGTCATTTTGTTATCTCTGTCCCTATCCCTTTATCGGTAAACATTTCCAGCAAAAGCGCGTGCGGGATGCTGGCATCTAATATGTGCGCCTTTCTTACCCCGCCCCTCGTGGCATTGACACATGACTGGGCCTTCGGTATCATGCCCGCGTCAATTACTTTCCTCTTTATCAGTTTATCCACCTCACCGGCTCTCAGCGTATGTAATAATGTACTCGGATCTTTCTTATCTTTCATTATGCCTCTCACGTTTGTGAGAAGGACAAATTTTTCCGCTTTGAGCGCCATCGCTATTTCGCTCGCTACGTCGTCGGCGTTGACATTATAGGCATTGCCGTCCCTGCCGATGCCCAGCGGGTAAATAACGGGGATAATATTGTCCTCTATCAGCCGCTTTACGACTGTAGTATCTACGGATGTGACTTCACCCACAAAGCCAAGATCAAACTCCCCCCTCATTTTTTTAACCTTGATAAGGCCGTTTTCACTGCCGCTTAACCCAAACGCTTCAGTCCCTATATCCTTTAAGGACTTCACTATATTCCGGTTTATTACCCGAAGGGCCTTATCTATGATATGAATAGACTGGCTGTCAGTAAATCTTCTACCCTGGATAAACCTGGGCTCTATGCCGGCCTTTTTCATCATTTTGGAGATAAACGGTCCGCCGCCATGAACAATAATCGGCCTCATCCCGGCATAGTTCATGAACATTATATCTTCGAGGATACACTTTTCTATGCCTTTTTCATCAACGGCTGAGCCGCCGTATTTTATGACGACGACCTTCTCAAAAAATTTTTTTATATACGGCAGTGCCTCTATCAGGACTTCGCTTTTTTTAATCGCTTCTTTCACCCTTGTGTGCCTCCGGCTATGTTGAATACTCTGAGTTTATTGCTACATATTTTTTTGACATATCGCAGGTCCATGCAGTAGCCTTGTGCATCCCGCTCTTCAGATCTACTTTTATATATACCTCTTTGCCGCTGAAAAGTTTCTTGACGCTCTTTTCATCGTATTTTTTAACCCTTGCACCGCCTGAAAATACTTTGACCTTGCCGAGATAGACATCTGCTTTATCAGGATCGAAATCGGCATCACTTGCGCCGCATGCCGCAATAACCCTGCCCCAGTTGGGATCGCCTCCGAATACGCAGCACTTTAAAAGATTGGAAGTAGATATCTTTCTCGCTATATTTTTTGCATCTCTGCCGCTTTTGGCGCCTGTTACCTCTATCTTTACAAATTTCGTAGCGCCTTCGCCGTCGACAACCAGCATCCTGGCAAAGTTTTTAACCAGCAATTGCAAGGCATTCAAAAATAGATTATAATCTTTACTTTTCGAGCCTATCCTCTTATTACCCGCCAACCCGTTGGCCATAATAAAACAGGAGTCATTGGTGCTCATATCGCCGTCAACGGATATCATATTAAGCGTTTCGCCGATAGCCTCACCCAGCGCATCTTCCAGCATCTGTCTGGAAATAGACGCGTCTGTAGTCAAAAAACAAAGCAGTGTCGCGTGCCGTTCTGTCTTCATTTCGGGATATATCATCCCCACGCCTTTACAGGCACCTCCGATAGTAACCGTCAAATCGCCGATCTTAAATGTAACAGCCAGCGTCTTCCTCTTGGTGTCGGTAGTCATTATTGATTCCGCAAAAGGAATTCCCCCTTTTTCGGATAAGCCGTCCACTAATTCCGGGACTTTTTCCTTTATCTTATCAATAGGCAGATACTTGCCTATTACTCCTGTCGAGGCTACAAGGACTTCTTCCCTGTCAACCGCCAATGCTTCAGCAAGAAGTTCAGCCATAAATAATGCGTCTCTGTCGCCGATCTTACCGTTAGCACAATTTGCGTTTCCGCTATTTACGATTATTGCCTGATGCGTTTTATTCTTAAGATGAAGCTTACTGATTTTTACGGGCGACGCCTGAAATTTATTGCTTGTAAAGGCCGCGGCCGCTATAGCCGGGACTTCCGAGCAAACAAGAGCAAGATCTTTTCTGCCGGATTTCTTTATGCCGGCCTTTATGCCGTTAGCCATAAAACCTATCGGCGATGTCACCGAACCTTTTATTATCTTCACCAGACAAGACCTTCTTTCTCGTCAAACCCGTACATTATGTTCATATTCTGCACTGCCTGGCCTGCCGCGCCTTTTACAAGATTGTCTATAACGGATACCGCCACTATGTTCTCGCCTGTTATCTTTACGCCGATATCGCAGAAATTCGTATATACCACATCTTTTATTTGCGGTAGTGTCTCACCGAGGAATCTTACAAAGAATTCATTTTTATAAAAATCTGCGTAAATCTCATTAACCTCTTTCTGGTTTACCTTCTTTTTCGGCTTCATGTATATGGTGGACAGTATCCCCCTTCTTATCGGTATTACATGAGGTACAAAAAGAATGTTTACGTCCCTGCCCGCCAGTTTTTTCAGTTCCTGCGACATCTCCGGCATGTGCTGATGAGAACCTATCTTATAAGCCTTAAAGTTGTCGGCTACCTCCGCAAAGAGCAGGTCAATAGACGCCTTTCTGCCCGCACCCGTTATACCGCTTTTGGAATCCGCGATTATACCCGTCAATTCTACTACGCCATTCTTAACGAGCGGCGCCACGGCGAGGATAACACTCGTAGGATAACAGCCGGGATTCGCTATCAGCAAAGCTTTCTTTATCTGGCTTCTGTGCAATTCAGGCAGCCCGTATACGGCTTTTTCAATGTTTTCTGCGTCGCTGTGTCCTTTGCCGTACCATTTCTCATACGTATCGGCAGGCAGCCTGTAATCGGCGCTAAGGTCTATCACCTTCTTGCCCGCCTTCAAAAACTTCGGGGCAAAATCCATGGAGACCCTGTGCGGCAACGCTAAAAATACCACGTCAGAGGCTTTTACCGCCTCGTCAAAATCAAAACTTTTGCATATAATATCAAGCCTCCCCCTTAACCTCGGGACAATATCCGATATGTTTGTAGGCTTATCTATGATAGCGCTTAAAGAAGTCATCCTAACATCTTTATGAGACGCTAAAATAGTCACTATCTCTTCGCCCGTATACCCTGTCGCACCGACGATACTAGCTCTTATCATTTTTATCCCTCCGTCGCTATAGACATTGATTATAAAAGAAAATACCTATCATGTCAACCATTATTCGTCGAGGTTGACCTGATAGGTATTTTTTCGCCCTTTGCGGGCAATTCGTTTATATATCGTTACCTCTTGGAATACTGGAATTTTTTGCGGGCACGCTTCTGGCCGTACTTTTTGCGCTCTTTCATACGCGAATCCCTGGTCAGTAAGCCGGCTGTCTTCAATGCCTTCTTTATGGAAGGCTCTATCTTCACGATGGCTCTCGCGATGCCCTGTCTTAATGCACCGACCTGGCCGCTCTTACCGCCGCCTTTTATGTTCGCCCTGATGTCGTATTTGCGCAAAAGCTCTGCCGTATCAAATATCTTTCTGATGATTATTCGCTG
The DNA here is from genome assembly GCA_964365575.1 of uncultured Planctomycetia bacterium. Lineage (GTDB taxonomy): Bacteria > Omnitrophota > Gorgyraeia > JAHIPI01 > JAHIPI01 > CAYIQH01. The sequence continues at coordinate 6,251 of CAYIQH010000021.1, forward strand.
CACTTCCGTCAGGAAATATGCGTCAAGAGTCAATCCATTCACTTCTATGTTTCCCGTGCCGGGCGTAAGAAAGACCCTGGCCACTGCTTCTTTTCTTCGTCCCGTAGCATTGATTACTTCCGCCATCTTTATCTCTCTCTTCCTTAATATAGTGTTACGTCTTTTGCTATTTTCGGTAATGCCGGCTTCTCGGCAGCCGTATAAAGGCTCATCTTTCGAAGCATCTTTTCGCCCAGCCTGTTATGCGGAAGCATGCGTTTTACCGCAAGGCGTATTATGTCTTTCGGCTTTCTCTTAAGCATGGTACCGAAATCCGTCTCTTTTAATCCGCCAGGATAACCCGAATAGCTGCTATATATTTTTTCCGTAGCCTTTTTGCCGGTAACCCTTATCTTGTCTGCGTTTAGGACTATGACGAAATCGCCCGTATCTACATGAGGGGTATAAATAGGCTTATGTTTTCCGGCCAATATCGCTGCTATCCGCGAAGCGAGCCTGCCCAAAACCTTGCCGTCCGCGTTAGCGATAAAATATTCTTTTTTAACGTCTTTTGCTTTAGCTGAGTATGTATTCATTTTACGTTCCGCCTCTTCTGCTATTCTTAAATTTGGAAAGGAAATGGTAGCATATTAGCAATTTTTTGTCAAGTCTTTTTATTATTTGTACTTAACTTCCGCCAGGCAGAGGCCTTTTGCCGGAACAGTCGGACCTGCCGCTCTCCTGTCCTTGCCTTTTAATATCCGCTGCGCGCTTCCGGGTGGAAATTTGCCCCTGCCGACTTCTATAAGCGTACCCACGATATTACGCGCCATATTATAGAGGAAACCATCGGCCTCTATTTCTATTTCGAGGAGGCCATTTTTCTTTCTGATACTTAGCCTCTTTATGGTCCTCACGCAGTTATTTCTTTCAGGGCCTCCGCCAGAGGACCTGAACGCTTTGAAGTCATGTTTACCGATAAGAATAGCCGCTTCTCTACGCATAAGGCAAGCATCAAGCGGCTGCCTGAAATGATATGCATACTTTTTGAGAAAAGGGGAAATATAATCTCCGGTACAGATAGAATACCTGTAGGTCTTACTTACGGCATCATATTGTGAATTAAAATCCTTATCCGCTTCCTCCGCTTCTTTAACGGAGATATCCGGCGGAAGGACAGAATTTAGCGCGTTTTTTATCTGGCCTGGTATTAACCTGGTTGACACACTAAAGTTGGCTACATGGTTTAGCGCGTGTACTCCGCTATCCGTTCTGCTTGATGATATAAGCCGCGCTCTTCGGGACAAAATATTAAAAAGGGCGCCCTCGAGGACGCCCTGTATAGTTTTGACTTTACCGCCTTTTCTTCTTTGATCTTTATGCTGAACCTGCCAGCCGTTATATCTGGTGCCGTCGTATTCAATGATGAGCCGGATATTTTTCATAGTATCTAGAGGAGTTCTACTATCTGTATCGCGTTCAGCGCCGCGCCCTTTCTCAGGTTATCAGATACCACCCAGAGATTGAGCCCGTTCTTTATAGACTCGTCTTCTCTTATTCTGCCTACGAACGTCTCGTCCCTGCCTTCCGCGTCAAGCGGCATAGGATAAAGGCCTTTTTTCGGGTCATCTACCACAATTACGCCGGGAGCTGATTTCAGTATTTTTCGCGCTTCGTCGGCAGTTATCTTCTTCTCGGTCTCAATATTCACACATTCCGAATGCGCATAAAATACAGGCACTCTTATGGCAGTCGCGGTAACGGCTATTGAATTGTCGCCCATTATCTTTCTGGTCTCATTCAGCATCTTCATTTCTTCCTTGGTGTAACCGTTATCCAGAAATACATCTATCTGCGGAATAAGATTAAACGCTATCTGATAAGGGAATTCTTTGATCTTGTCCTTCTTTACGTTATGCCTGCCTACTTCAAATGCCGACTTATCAGTAACAATAGAACCGGCCTGGTAAAACATCTCCATGATTTTCTTTTGTCCTGCACCAGAGACAGACTGGTACGTAGAGACGACTATCCTTTTTATCTTTACTGCCTTATGTATCGGATAAAGAGCAATGACCATTTGTATTGTGGAGCAATTGGGATTAGCAATGATGCCTTTATGCTTCTTTATATCCTGTGGATTTACTTCGGGCACAACTAGCGGCACATCTTTATCCATACGGAAAGCGCTTGAATTGTCTATACAGACCGCGCCCGCCTTTACCGCGCTAGGCAGGAATTCAAGGCTCCTGGATGCGCCCGCGCTTGCTAAAACAATTTCCACACCCTTAAAAGAATCGTGAGTCAGCATTTCTACGGGATATTGTTTGCCCTTGAATGCAAGTTTTTTGCCCTGAGAACGCTCAGACGCCAGGAGCTTCAGATTTTTTATCGGAAAATTCCGTTCCTCAAGTATGCTTAAGAATTTATCGCCTACCGCTCCGGTGGCACCCATTATTGCTATATTATATTGTTTAGGCATATTTAGCTTTCCTTTGTGCGCGGACATCTCTAACCAGGTTAGACACCTCTAACCCTACATGTTCTAACCTGGTTAGAGATGTCCCGCCGTGTGGCCTTACAGATTACTTACTACTAAATCCCCGACTTCCTGAGTCGAATAGCCCATCTTGCCGGCGGACATGTTCTTCATCTTTGTCGTCACCTTCATAACGGATTCTTCTATCATCGCTGCTGCTTTTGTCTCACCCAGAAATTCCAGCATCATCCCTCCTGCGCATATAGCCGCAAGAGGATTAATCACATTCAGCCCTGTATACTTGGGTGCGGAACCGCCTATCGGCTCAAACATTGATACACCTTCAGGATTCAGATTACCCCCTGCCGCGATACCCATGCCGCCCTGTATCATGGCGCCTAGATCAGTAATTATATCCCCGAACATATTGTCAGTTACAATAACGTCAAACCATTCCGGATTTTTTACCATCCACATGCAGGTGGCATCGACATGAGCATAATCCGTCGTAACATCAGGATATTCTTTTGCAACCTCATTAAATACTCTTTCCCATAAATTGAATGCGTAAGTAAGGACGTTCGTTTTACCGCACAGAGTAAGCTTCTTTCTCTTGTTGCGCTTTCTCGTATATTCAAAGGCGTACCTTACGCATCTTTCTACGCCGGCACGCGTGTTTCGTGATATCTGTACCGCTACTTCATCCTTTGTACCCTTGTTTATAAACTCGCCTTCACCAACATAAAGTCCTTCGTTATTTTCGCGAACAACCACAAAATCTATATCTTCCGGCCCCTTATCCTTGAGCGGCGTCCATACACCAGGGTAAAGCTTTACAGGCCTGAGGTTAATATATTGCTTAAGACTGAATCTCAGTTTAAGGAGAAGCCCCTGCTCAAGTATGCCCGGCTTTACGTCGGGATGGCCGACAGCGCCCAAATATATGGCATTAAACTTCTTTAGCTCTTCCAGAGTGGAATCGGGAAGCACCTCTCCAGTCTTTTTATAGCGTTCTCCGCCTAAGTCATACATCTTCGTTTCATATTTAAAGCCGGTCTTTTTGCTGGCTGCTTCCAGCACTTTCAATCCCTCTCTTACTACTTCCGGCCCTGTTCCGTCACCGGGTATTACCGCAATCCTGTACATCGCTATGCTTTCCTTTCTGTTAACAAATCATCGTCCGGTATTAAAAATAGTATTTCATTTACATTAAGCTCTAAAAATTTTGCTTTGCACACGGGGTTGCCGAAAATATCGCTGACAACCGCATTTGAAACCGGTATAAACTGTTTCTGGCCTAAGCTGCCGATAAAGTCGGAAAGGCGGCTTCCGGGCGGTGTAAACACGTTACATTTTATTTTATAATTATACGTATAGGCGATTACGGTCTTTGTTTCCTTTTCAATTTTCATTGCCGCCTCACTTTCCTATCGTGGGTTGTCAGTATTCAGCATATTTAACAGCCCGCCGGCTGCTATTATCTTGCGCATAAACTCCGGAAAGCTTTGGGATTTATATACCTTTCCTGTCGTAATATTTTTTATTTCCCCGTTATCAAAATCTACTTCTATCTCATCGCCGTCTTCTATCTCAGCCGCAGCCGTCTCGCTTTCCAGTATGGGCAACCCTATATTGATACTGTTGCGGTAAAATATCCGGGCGAAGGTCTCCGCTATGACACACGAGACACCCGCTGATTTTATTGAAAAAGGCGCGTGCTCGCGGCTCGAACCACAGCCGAAGTTTTTGCCCGCAATTATTATATCGCCGGTTTTTACTTTTTTAGCAAAATCAGCGCTTATGCCTTCCATGCAATGCGATGCGAGTTCCTTCGGATCCGTAGTATTAAGGAACTTTGCGGGAATTATATCGTCTGTATTTACATTATCTCCGAATTTGTGAACTATGCCCTTCGCTTTCATGCTACCTCGCCGGGATGCGTAATTTTTCCCTTTATGCCGCTCGCGGCCGCGACCGCCGGGTTTGATAGATAAACCTTGCTCGTCAGATCGCCCATCCTGCCCTTGAAATTCCTGTTTGTAGTGGCTATGGCTACTTCGCCCGCCCCCAGAATCCCCATATGGCCTCCGAGACACGGGCCGCACGTCGGTGTTGATACTACGGCGCCCGCTTTGACAAATATCTCCATAAGCCCTTCTTTGAGGGCATCGAGATAAATATTCTGAGTAGCTGGTATGATTATCATCCGCACCCTTGAGGCCACTTTTTTGCCTTTAAGGACTTTTGCGGCAATGCGCAGGTCGCTTATCCTGCCGTTTGTGCATGAGCCTATGACAACCTGATCTACCGCGACATTTTTGAATGCGCTTACCGGTTTTGTGTTGCTGGGCAGGTCAGGTGCCGCTACCTGCGGCTCCATTTTACTCACATTATACTCGTGGATATCATAATATTTTGCATCTTTATCGCTTCTATAAATTTTATATTTCCTTTTGTTTACTTTACCGGCGCCAAGCCAGCGGTTCTTGACATATTTTTCCGTAACAGCGTCGGGTTCTATAATACCGCTTTTGCCGCCTGCTTCTATGGCCATATTGCATATTGCAAAGCGGTCATCCATGCCGAGCGAACGTATGGCGTCTCCGGTAAACTCCATCGCTATATAGCGCGCGCCTTCAACGCCTATATTGCCGATGGTGTGTAATATCAAATCCTTGCCGCCTACCCACTTATTCAGTTTTCCTTTGTAAATAAACTTTATTGACTTAGGTATCCTGAACCAGCAGCGGCCGGTTATCATTGCCGCGGCCAGGTCCGTTGAGCCGACGCCCGTGGAAAAAGCGCCCAAAGCACCGTAAGTGCATGTATGGCTGTCGGCACCTATCACGAGGTCTCCCGGCAGAACAAGCCCCAGTTCCGGCAAAAGGGCGTGCTCTATACCCATCTGGCCAAGTTCGTAATAATGCTTTATTCGGTGCTTCGCGGCAAACTCGCTCAATATTTTGCATTGATTGGCGCTTTCTAAGTCTTTATTCGGCGTAAAATGATCAGGTATAAGCGCTATCTTATCCTTATTAAATACTTTTTTCACACCCAGCCGCTCAAATTCTTTTATAGCCAATGGTGCGGTGATGTCGTTCCCAAGAGCAAGATCCACCTTCGCGTCTATAAAGTCATCCGGCGTTATCGCCTTTTTGTCGCTGTGTGCCAGCATTATTTTTTCAGTTATCGTATATCCCACTAGAGTACCTTAATAAGCGCATCTTCCGTACAATCCGGAAAGTGGACGCACTTTACGCAATCAGTCCATATCTTATGCGGCAATTGGTATTTATCTGTGTCTTTAAACCCGAACTGCCTGAAATATTCCGGCCTGTAAGTAAGTACAAATACTTTTTCAAGCCCGAGGTCCTTCGCCTCGGCAAGGCACATCTTTACAATCTGCCTGCCGATGCCTTTTTTCTGCCTGCCCTTCTGAACTGCCAGAGACCTTATTTCAGCCAATTTATCCCAGCATATATGCAGCGCGCCGCATCCAAGTATCCTGCCATTTTTTTCATAGACGTAGAAATCCCTTATTCTGTCATAGAGGTCGCTCAATGAAAGCGGCAGCATCTCGTTCTTCCTGGCGTAGAAATTAACCAGTTGCTGTATCTTTTTTACATCCGTCAATCGCGCTTTTCGTATCATAATATTCTCTTGGGGGTCAGACCCTAATTTTGAACAGTGTATAATTATATACTGGAGCGCCTGAAAATGCAATAGTTAAATTATCCCGGATTTTGCATTAGAAAAATCCGCCCCGAGCGATAGCAAGGGGCCGCACGGCCAAATTCGATGAGAATTTGGGATTACGCTGCCGTCATCCGCCACAAGCGGTGAACCTGGCGGTTGCGGTAATCTTCAGGAATGGTTGAGGACGTGATCTCGGCCAGATCAAGAACAGGAAGGCTATTAAGACTGGGTTCAAACCGCTGGTGATTAGTAGAAAAAAATACTAAAGAACCGGGCATCATCACCTCCAGGACGGCCTGAAGAAGAGACAGGTGGTCACGGTTAATATCAAAAGACACTCCTCTGGTCAAATCATTAAAAAACGACGGCGGATCTACGAATGCTAGCGTAAACCGCTTTCGTTCGTGATACGCCTGCTTCAGAAATTTCATTACATCTGACTGCACAAATGAATGTTGTAATCCCGATAATCCGTTCAACTCCAGATTATCCTTTGCCCATTTAATGTATGTTGCTGACCGGTCTACGGTGGTTGTTGTTTTAGCGCCGCCGGCGGCCGCTGCGCATGTGAAGGCGCCGGTATAAGCATACAGGTTAAGAAAATCTTTACCCGCCGCTAATTTTTTGATAATGACACGGGTATCCCGGTGATCAGAATATAATCCGGTGTCCAGAAAATCATCCAGATTAACCCAGAAACACAGGTCCCGCTCGTGCACCACGAAGCGCTCGCCTCCGTGACCCATTCTTTTATAGCGCGGGCCCTTTTTTGTCTTCGTCTGGCGGCGCTTAAAATGAACGCGTTCCGGCGGAAGATCCAGAGCTTCGGCTACCGCCTTTGCCATTCGGGAAAGCCATTCGGGCCCGGTCTGCATACGCACGTATTCGGCAATCACAGCGTGGCCGGCGTACCAGTCCACCACGGCGCGGACTTCCTTTATATCCCAGTCATACAGGCGGAAGCAATCGATTCCCTGGCGCTTAAAACGTTTTGATAAGTGGCGAAATCGTTTGCGTATACGGTTCGCCAATATCTCCGCGTGGTATTTGGCCTTTTCAGCTGTTACCAGCCCTCGTAATTCATACGTCTTCTTTGGATTTTGCCTGTTTTCCATGACCTGCCTAGATTATACCCCTGAAAATAAAAAATCCCAAGCATTTTGTGCTTAAGGTCTTATGGTTACTTTTACTTAGGATTAACCCGCGATATTCCGCTCGCGTCTACAAAATTTTTTTCCACCTGAGGCGGATCAGCCTTAGGCTGAAACGCTTCTCGCTTCGCCAAAAAGCGCCCCTCGGCTTTGCTCGGGATGATTTGCAC
>CAYIQH010000022.1:0-13542 GCA_964365575.1 uncultured Planctomycetia bacterium
AGAATTAAACGGAAAAACGTTGGGTATATTAGGATTGGGCAGGGTAGGAAGTCGTGTAGCGCACTATGGCGCGGCCTTCGGGATGCATATTATCTACTGGGACAAGTCCAGGAAGGTTTTTAACGGAGAAAGGAAGAACAGCCTGAAGGAACTACTTAGGGAAAGCGATTATATTGTTGCTGCCCTGCCGTTTACGGAGGAAACACGCCACACTATAAATAAAAGAAACGTGAAGTTTTTTAAAAAAGGCTCATTTTTTATAAACATTTCACGCGGCAAGGTAGTGGATGAGAAGGCTGTCTGCCTGGCGGTTGGCAAAGGCATACTCTCGGGCGTCGGAGCCGATGTCCTTGAAGAAGAGCTGACCGATTTCAGGAAGTCGGCTTTATACCTCTACGCCGTTAAGCACCCGGAAAAGAATATAATGATTACTCCGCACATAGGCGGCGCGACTATTGACGCATGGCGGAAAGTATTTTCACTGGCAATTAAAACGATCCTGAATAATTATTGAGACGAAAATGAACCCTAAGATCATAGCTGAAGTCGCATCCAATCACGCAGGCGATATATCGCTGGCCAAACAATTCATAAGAAGCGCGAAAACAGCAGGGGCTGACTACGTAAAATTCCAGTCGTCCCGCTTTGCGGACCTGGCTGATAAGAATGATTTTCAGGCGGAATGGGTCAGGAAGACAGAGCTTTCGGACGAAGCGCATTTTGAGCTTATTGATGAATGCAAAAAGCAGGATATAAAATTTCTTACGACCTGTTTTAGCAGTAAGCGTGTAAAGTTCCTTGCGTCATTAGGCATAGAAGAAATAAAAGTCGCAAGCCCCGACCTTTTAAGTTTCGGCATGATCGAAAAACTCGCCGGAAGTTTCAGGTATCTTATTATTTCTACCGGCATGCATAATATAGCCGAAATAAAACGTGCGATAGATTTTTTGCGTAAAAACAAGATAAACGCTACCTTATTGCACGCTGTTTCCATCTATCCGACTCCGATAGACAAGGTATTTATGTATAAATTTCTCTGGCTCAGGGATAATTTTCCGAAGGCAGGATATAGCAACCATACCCCTGAACTTGAAGCGCTCAGTTTCGCCGTAAATAACGGCGCATCAGTAGTGGAGGCGCACATAAAATTAAGCAATGACGGACCCGGCAGGGTGACGCCCTGGGACATATTACCGCAGGATTTCCGGAAGATAAAACAATTAAAATATAATAATATTACGGAAAAAATGTTAGGTAGCAAGGAATGGTTAAAGGATGAGAACTTTTTATTTCCCGAAGAGATAGCGGCAAGAAAAAAATTTATCGGGAGATGGGGGAGGAATGATGAGTAAAAATATATTAGCCATTATTCCGGCAAGAGGAGGTTCTAAAGGGCTGCCGAAGAAGAATATAAGGCTATTGGGCGGTAAGCCATTGATCGCTTATCCCATACAATTGGCGAAGGCGCTGAAAAGAAAAGGGTTTATTTATGACCATATTGTTTCGACGGACAGTAAGGAGATAGCTGCGATTGCAAAAAAATACGGCGGCATAATCCCGTTTATGCGGCCCAGGGAATTAGCCGGCGACAGGTCATTGATCGTCGATGCAATGATCTACACAGTGCGTAAGTGGGAAGCCATGAACAAGGCAAAGGTGCATAGCGTATTGCTGTTACAGCCGGCACATCCTTTGACGCCTCTTGAGGACCTGGAGGGCTCCATACGCCATTATCTCAAGAATCAGCCGAAAGCAAGATGCCTGATTTCCGTATGTGAGGCGCATAATTACAGGATTGGAACTTTTTATTACAAAAATGGAAAATATCTGAGTCAGGTCATGAAAAATATCAACCCCACAAAAAGAAGGCAGGATCTGCGTACAACTTATTGGCGCAATGGCGGGATTTACATAACGCGACGTGACCTTCTTTTTAATAAAAGGAAGGCTATCGATAATAATCCTCTGTATTATGAGATGTCCCGGTTCAATTCGGCGGATATCGATGGTATTTTTGACCTGAAATTCGCTGAATTCCTGTTGCAGTACAACAGGTCAAGAAAAGAGGCACTATGATAAAAGACAGGAAAAGGGTAGAAAAGCTGACCGGGACGTTATTCGGCAAGTTATTCCCCATGTATGATAATACTGGATATATGCGGTCGATCGAACTGTTTTCGCGGCGTTTCAAGGTCAATAAGTTTCCGCTCGAATGGTTTAAGGACAAGACGTGCCTTGATGCGGGTTGCGGTGGAGGCAGGTACAGCTTAGCCCTGTCAATGCTCGGGGCCAGGAAAGTCTATGGCGCGGACGTGAGTAAAGCCGCAATAAAAGACGCCCGTAAAAGAGCTGCTCAGTATAAGATCACCAACATTGAATTTCGCAACAGCTCTGTTGAAAAATTGCCGTTTAAAAATAATTCGTTCGATTTTATTGTGTGCAGCGGCGTTGTACATCATACTTCAAATCCAGAAAAGTCTTTAGCGGAGATATCTCGGGTATTACGTCCGGGCGGCGGCATCTATATGCTTATGTATGCGACAGGCGGGGTAAGGTGGCCGCTGGTCCAGATATTGCGCCCGCTGGCTCAAGAAATCGGTTTTAATGTGATGGATAAGGTTTGCCAGGAGACAGGCATGCCTCCCAACAAACGGAGGACATACTTAGATGACCTATTTGTGCCTGTTATAGACTTTTACACATGGGGCCGCCTTAAAGACTTGCTCATCCGGAACGGCTTTACCGGGATTAAGCGCTGGGAAAAAGGGCGTTTTGATCATGAAGAGGACCTGGATAGTTACTTGAAAGACCTGAAAGGTTTTTATTCTTTATTCAAGGCAGGCGCTGCTTCAAAGAAGATCAGGACCGAGCCTTATCATCAGTTATTCTGCAAAGGCAGGCAGATCTGCAAATCTGCGTTAGACTTGACAGACAGCGTACAAAAATTAGTCGAAAAGGGCGATATCAGCGAGAAGCGCGCGATGCAGGTGATTGTAGGACAAGGTCATCATCGCATTATCGCGTGGAAAGGCAGTAAAACTTAAATAAATGTGCGGAATAATATCACTCGCAGGTAATCCTGTGAGCACAAAAAGTTTATCCGGAGCGCTCGACGTGCTTAGCCACCGCGGGCCCGATACGCATGATGTATGGAAGTCACCTTCCGGAATGTGCGCGATGGGACACAAGCGGCTCAGCATAATCGACCTGACAGAAGCAGGGCGCCAGCCTATGAGTGATGAAGCAGGACGGTACCATATAGCGCTTAACGGCGAGATTTATAACTACATAGAATTAAGAAAAGAGCTGAAGGCGAATTATAAATTTAAAACTAGCACAGACACAGAGGTTTTGCTTGCCGCTTACGCAAAGTGGGGATCTTCGTGCCTTGAAAAACTTATAGGGATGTTTGCCTTTGTGGTCTGGGATGAAAAGAGCCGTACTCTTTTTGCAGGGCGCGATAGATTCGGCGTGAAACCGATTTATTATACGACCCTGCCTGGCGGAGAATTAGCGCTTGTGAGCGAAATAAAGGCAGCCCACACACTGGGCGTGGCTCAGGAACCTGACGAAACAACATGGGCCGGTTATCTGGCATACGGCCTGTATGAGCATAGCGAGCGGACGTTCTGGAAAGGCATAAAGCCGCTTATGCCCGGGCATGCCTTACTCTGGAAAGGCGGTAAACTGCAAATATGGAAATGGTATGACCTTGCCGAAAAAGTACAGGACAGGATAGATTCAAGGCCGGAAGATAAAGTAATAGAAGAATACAGCGCATTGCTGGAAGAAAGCATACGGCTTCGCTTCCGTTCGGACGTACCCGTAGGAATAAATCTGAGCGGAGGGCTTGATTCGTCGATATTGCTTGGCCTTGTGCATTCGATACAGGGAAAAGATAGCAATGTGAAGGCGTTTACGTTTGCTACGGGAGATGACCGCTACGATGAACTGCCATGGGTCCGCGAAATGCTGGTAAAGACTAAACATCCGCATTCTGTTTGTCTCCTGAGCCCTGAAGAGGTTCCGGATCTGGCAATGGAAATACAGCGCTACGAAGACGAACCTTTTGGCGGCATGCCGACATTAGCGTATTCAAAGGTGTTTAAGAAGGCAAGAGAATTAGGTACCATTGTCCTCCTGGATGGCCAGGGGCTTGATGAGCAATGGGCCGGTTATGATTATTATGCCCGGGCAGTGAACGGGAACGTACTTTCGGAAGATCAGCAGATGACAGGGCCGGTGCAGGGTAGTACCGATCGTTCAGTCCGGTCGGAATGCCTGATGACAGGGTTCCGCAAAAAAGCGGAAGATTTTACGACGCCGGCACATTTCAGTGATGCACTCCGCAATTTGCAGTATAGGGATGCATGTCTGACCAAGATCCCGCGGGCGCTGAGGTTTAATGACCGCATTTCAATGATGTACAGCACCGAATTGAGAGAACCATTTTTAGACCACAGGCTTTTTGAATTAGCCTTTGCCCAACCTGCGGATCGCAAGATACGTAACGGCGTCCATAAATGGCTTTTACGCAGGATAGCGCAGAAATTTTTACCGTCTGGCATAACAGAAGCGCCGAAGCGGCCACTTCAGACGCCGCAGCGTGAATGGCTGCGCGGTGAGCTGAGAGAATGGGCAGATGCGTGCATTGGAACAGCCCTGAATCAGTATGGTGGTATCTGGCTGGACAGAAAAGCGGTATTGCGCGAATGGGATAATTATGTGAAGGGCGGCAGCGATAATAGTTTTTATGTATTTCAATGGATAAATCTTGGCCTCTGGTGCCAGGTATATACAGAAAGAAAAGGGAGGGTTGCATGTCACGCCTGATTCAGAAGTTTAAAGAGGCCGCGAAAGGGGCTGCTATTTCTTACATGCCCCCGTTCTATCAGAAAAAAGCTCGGGAAGAAAAAGAAAAAGCTTTACGCGGAAAATGGAAATCGTTCGGGGTAGAGGTCACTAATATCTGCAATGCGAACTGCAGTTTCTGCGCTTACGGCAAAAATGTTGACAAAAGAGAAAAGGGGCCCGTGAGCCAGGAAGTGTTAAAGCATTCCCTGGATCTATTTGAGAAATCCGGCGGAGGAAACTTTATTTTTACGGCAACCCTGGGAGATCCCCTAACTGATAAAAACTTGCTGGAGAAGGTCAAGCTCATAAAGACCTATCCGAGCGTAAAAGGAGTAATCATTTATTCCAATTTAATAGGATTGGATAATTTTGACATAAAAGATTTTGTGAGAAGCGGCATAACCAGCATGTCGATATCCGCTACTGTCGGCGACAGGGACATGTATAAGAAATTATACGGCGTCAATAAGTATGATAAAGTCATAAGCAGCATCACAAATCTTTTGAAGGTAAATGAAGAACTCGGCAACCCGATAAGAATAAAACTTTTGGTCAGGATTGACCATGATTTTCTGCCTCAATTAGAGGCGACGCAGGAATTTAAAGAAATCAGGAAATATCTTGGTTGGAATCAAATCAGAGTCTTAGGCAGCAAAGAATGGGACGATTATAACAAAGCTATCAGAAAGTCCGATCTGCCCAAAGGGGGAAGATTCATAAAAAATGTTAAAAATAAAAAAGACCCCTGTTCTGCTTTATATAGAAAACTGCAGATCCTTAAAAACGGCGATATATCTGTCTGTGCCTGCAGGATTTCTCCGGAATTGGTAATAGACAATATATTCAATTATACCTCTCTCTATGATCACTGGAGAGGTGAAAAGCGGGAGTCGTTCAGGAATAGATGGCTTGCCGGTAGTATACCCTCCATTTGTAAAGGGTGCACGCATTATCAGCCATACACGGATATTATAAAAGCGGCGGTGGTGTATGATACGTACCAACGTTTAAAGAAGAGGTTTTCTTGAAAATTCTTATTATCACGAGGATTTATACGGCATTAGAGGATTCCATTAAAACCAAAAGCTGGCAGCCACGCGGTATGCCGGCGTACTATAAGCTCATTGAAAGATTGAATGCGCAAAACGACATAGAAACGGATGCCGTCTGCCTGGGGAAGATGAGCCATAATGACATAAATAAAAAAGAGATTTTTAAATTTGATAATCTTAAAATAAGGTTTTATGTCATACCTTACGTACCTATAAAAATTTTCAAGATATTCGGCGCAAAAATATACGGCTATTTAAGCGGGATTGTCAATGAAATCCTCCATTTTCTTCATTGTATAAATCTGGTATTGCACAAAAATTATGATCTCGTGTATATAGACCGCGCCAATATAGTTATCGGGGCATTTTTGGCTGCATTCCTGCAGAAAAAGGTCGTTGTGAGATTTTTTGGCGTGGGGTCGCTCGTTAAAAGGACGGAGGGCCCTAAAAAATGGATAAAGGACCCCTTTAAATATCTAAGCTATAAAGCTCCTTTCAGCTATGTGATATGTACGGAAGACGGAAGCGGTTCACGTTATTTTTTCGGTAAATACCTGAATAAAAATACGCCGTATGAGATTTTGCTGAACGGCGTGAATGCGATTGACTTCTCAAATACAAATGCAAATTTTTTAAGGCAGAAATATAATATTCCGCCGAACCATAAAGTGATATTGTTTTTGACGAGATTGGAGCGCGGTAAGGGAACGGATTTATTTATTAAATCGATAGTCGAACTTGCAAAGATAAATGATACCTTCACCGCAATTGTAGTTGGAGACGGGCCTTTAAGAGAAGACATGGAAAACGATGCAAAGAAATACCGCATCGGACATAAAGTGATTTTTGAGAGAGCCGTACCGCATAACAGGGTCTATGATTATTATCTTGGCGCGGATATTTATGTGTCATTAAACTTCCTTGGAAATCTTTGTAATACGGTTCTGGAAGCAATGAGCGCCGGTAAATGTATTGTTACGCTGAAGAAATACGAAGTTGATCATACCGACGAGGCTACCGAAGACATTCTTTCCGGTAATGCCCTGTTGATCAATAAAAGGCGTATTACAGAAGAACTCGCGCCACTTCTGTGCGATTTGCTGGATAATAAAGGTAAAATCGAAGAGTTTTCTGATAAAACAAAAAAACTTTCAACCACCTTGCTGACAAATTGGGATAAAAGGATCGATTATGAGGTAACGTTGCTTAAAAAAATAGCTTGCAGGCAATAGATGCGAGGAAGAATCTTATGAAAAATATTGCAGTTATCGGGTGCGGTTACTGGGGAAAGAATCTGGTAAGGAATTTCTACGCCCTTGACGCATTGCATACGATTTGTGACTCGAGTGAAAAGATAATGAGTGAAAACAAAAAACTTTATCCCGGGGTCAATTGTACGGCCTCTTATGAGAACATTCTTTCCGACAGCAGCGTTAAGGCGGTTGTTATTGCGACTCCGGCCGAAACACACTTTAGATTGGCAAAACAGGCGTTATTGCATGATAAGGATGTATTTGTTGAAAAACCTTTAGCCCTTGCATTAAGAGAGGGGAAAGAGTTGATTCGGCTGGCATCTGATAAGAAAAAGATACTTATGGTCGATCATCTCCTGCAATATCATCCTGCGGTAGCCAAGCTTAAGGATCTCATTAAAGATGGTGCAATAGGCGCCGTACAATATATTTATTCCAATAGGCTAAATATAGGGAAGTTCAGGACAGAGGAGAATATACTCTGGAGCTTTGCCCCGCACGATATCTCCGTTATATTGTCATTGGTAGGAGTGATGCCCGTCAAGGTCGAGGCATTCGGCGAGGCGTATCTGCAAAAAGATATATACGACACGACGCTTACTACATTGACTTTCAATGAAAGGCTTAAAGCCCATATATTCGTGAGCTGGCTCCATCCCTTTAAAGAGCAGAAACTTGTTGTCGTCGGCAGTAAAAACATGGCAGTTTTCGATGATACGCAGGATCAGAAACTTGTGCTGTATCCCCATAAGGTGGATTGGGTTCGCGGTATGCCGGTAGCTTCAAAGGCGCCGCACGAGACTGTAAAGTTAAATTCCGAAGAACCCCTTAAGGCGGCATGCCAGCATTTTTTGGATTGTGTAAATTCAAGGAAAAAACCGTTAACGGACGGAATCGAAGCACTCAGAGTCTTGGAAGTACTTCACTCTGCCCAGAAAGAACTGGAGAAAAGATAAAAAGGCATAATTATGGTATACCTGATAAAATATTTTATTCAATTCAAAAAGTTTATAGGCAGGCGCGTCTACTACCTCTTGACCTTAGCTTTTATAGTCGGTTTTGTAGAAGGCCTAGGTGTCACGCTATTTTTGCCTATACTGCAGAATGGATTTGGCGATGATAAAATATCAAAAGTGATAAAATCTGTTTTTGATTTCTTCCACATAGGCTTTTCCTTTACCATAATACTGGTTGTTATCCTCGGGGTTTTTATCTTAAGGTCAGTTTTTCTTATTTTTTACGCCCGGTATTTCGGCAAGGTCTCTTCCAATCTGGTAGTTGCCCTGAGGCGCAAAGTACTGGATAAGATATTCGCGGCTGATTATGTTTATCTTCTTAAAAAAGAAGTGGGTTATATCAATAATGCGATGGTCCGCGAAATAGCGTATGTGGTTGATGCGTTTTACAATCTCTCTTCTGTGCTGAAGTACATGCTTTATGGCTTGACATATACGGCACTCTCGTTGTTGTTAAATTTTAAACTTACTCTTTGCATAATAGCCCTGGGAACAATCCTTTTGTTTTTCATGAAAAAACTCAACTTATTAACAAATCAGGTTTCTTTTGCGCTAACCTCGTCTTACGGGAGATTAAATTCTATTATTATCCAGGCATTAAGCAAGATCAAATACCTGAAAGCAACAGCAACCCACCCTAAAATTTCAGAAATCATCGATAAGGAAAATAAGAAACTAGGCCATCTCCAATTTAAGATGTCTTTTCTGCAGTCTTTGTCGAAAGATGCGTTTGAGCCTTTTATAGTGTTAGTTGTTGTGGGTATTTTATTCTACTATGTGGTACTCCTAAAAAAGAGCGTAAGCGAGGTAATATTTTTAGTATTCCTTTTTTTGCAGATAGCAAGGCAGTTTATGAATACCCAGACAGCTTACCGGTCTTTCCTTGCTGCCAGAGGCAGCATAGAGACATTTAACGGCATCTTAAAGGAATTAGATGAGAATAAAGAAAATCTCATGCCGGATGGCATTGCTCCGGATTTTCACGATAATATTGTTTTTAAAGATGTTACGCTGATTTTTCCGAACGGTAAGAAGGCCCTGGATGGGCTTAATATAACCATTAAGCCAAGAACAGTTGTCGCGTTTGTCGGACATTCCGGCTCCGGTAAATCAACGATAGCAAATATGATCACCGGGATTATAAAACCGACAAGCGGGGAGGTGCGCTTCGGAGGCACTCCCTATGAAAAGATTAATTTAGAAGCGCTAAGGCGGCATACAGGATATGTGACGCAGGAGGACATAATATTTAACGCGAATATCAAAAATAATATTTCCCTTTGGGATGAGAATCCGGATGAGGGCAGGCTCAGAAAAGCCGCGGGGATAGCCCATATGGCAGATTTTCTCAAAGGGCTTCCAGATGGGTATGACGCTATGCTCGGAGATAACGGCCTTGACATATCGGGAGGCCAGCGCCAGCGCGTGACGATAGCGAGAGAACTTTACAAAGACACGCGATTATTGATACTGGACGAAGCCACGAGCGCGCTCGACGCGAAATATGAAAAAGCCCTCTACGAGAATCTGAAGGAATATAAGGGCCGGAAGACCATGGTTGTAATAGCGCACAGATTATCTACCATAAAGAATGCGGACTACATATATGTAATGGATGAGGGCAGGATAGTCGAGGAAGGGACATTTGAAGGATTGAGCACTAATAAAGATACAAAATTTTATCAAATATGCCAGCTGCAAAGCGTATAAAGATAAAATTCGGCAAGATTCGATAAAAAGGTTGAACATAGCGCGGGATACTGCTATAATATTATCCTATTACAGCCGCTAATACAAACTAACGCATTTAGGAGGTGGATTTTGAGTATCACGAAGGAAGTAAAAACAACATTAATAAAAGAGCACAAGATGCATGAAAAGGATACCGGGTCGCCGTCCGTCCAGATCGCGATCATTACGGAGAGGATAAATAATCTTACCGGGCATTTCAAGCTTCACAAGAAAGATCATAGTTCGAGACGCGGGCTTCTGAAGCTGGTTAGCCAGCGCCGAAAGCTGCTGGATTATCTTAAAAAGCATGACGCCGAAAAATATAAGGCTCTGATAGACAAATTAGACCTGCGTAAATAAGAGAGAAGGGAATTAAATGTCAAATAAATTTGAAATCGAATTAGGCGGCAAGCAGCTTATTATCGAAACAGGAACGCTTGCAAAACAGGCCGACGGTGCGGTGACTGTGCGGCTTGGCGACACTCTTGTCCTTACAACTGTGGTATGCTCCAAAGAGCCGCGGGCAGGCGTTGATTTTCTCCCGCTTACAGTAGAATATCAGGAAAAGACATATGCCTCCGGAAGGATACCCGGAGGATTTTTTAAACGAGAAGGCCGTCCGACCGAAAAAGAGATATTGACGGCAAGGCTTATAGACAGGCCTATCCGGCCGCTCTTTGCCGACGGTTTTACGAACGAGATACAGATAATGAGTATGGTATTGTCATCAGACGCGGAAAACGATTCCGACATATTAGCGGTAACAAGCGCTTCGATGGCACTTTCTATTTCCGATGTGCCCTTCAACGGGCCGATAGGCGCGGTCAGGGTCGGAAGGATTGACAATAAATTTGTCCTGAACCCGACCTTTGAAGAACTCAATTCGAGTACTCTTGACCTGGTAGTAGCCGGTGACGGAGAAAAAGTCATAATGGTCGAGGCCGGGGTGCATGAATTATCGGAAGATGTCGTCCTTGAGGGGGTCGCGTTTTCGCAAAAATACCTTAAAAGTATTGCGGATCTGCAAAGGCGGATGATGAAGGAATTGGGCCGAGAGAAGAGGAAAATAAACCTCTTAACCGTAAGCCCTGCCGTGGAAGAAAAAGTAAAGGCGATTGCTTTGAATAAGCTGAAAGAATTGGTTAATCTGCCTGTTAAAGAAAAACGGGAAGAAGCCCTTGATTCCATAAAGAAAGAAGTGTTAGATAAACTTGTTACGGAAGAAACGGGATACGGCGAGATTGAAGTCAAGCTTGCGCTTGTTGAGCTGGAAAAAAAGATTGTAAGAAAAGCCATGCTTGAGGGCGACCGAAGAGTCGACGGCAGGAAAAGGACAGAGATAAGATCGATAACGTGCGGAGTCGGTATCCTGCCGCGCACACATGGATCCGGCCTATTTACGCGAGGACAGACTCAGAGTCTTGCCGTTACTACGCTCGGAACCAGCGCGGACGAGCAGAGGGTAGAGTCGCTTGAAGGAGAGATGTCGAAGAGCTTTATGCTCCATTACAATTTTCCTCCGTTTAGCGTCGGCGAAGTTAAGCCCGTAAGAGGCCCCGGAAGAAGAGAGATAGGCCATGGAGCCCTTGCGGAACGAGCCCTTAAGCCGGTGATGCCGTCCAAAGATAAATTTCCGTATACCGTGAGATTAGTTTCAGACATACTTGAGTCGAACGGCTCGAGCAGTATGGCGACAGTATGCGCCGGAACATTGGCATTGATGGACGCAGGTGTCCCTATAACGAAGTCTGTTGCCGGCGTAGCGATGGGGCTGGTGAAAGAGGGGAATAAGCACATAGTACTTACGGATATCGGCGGGCTCGAGGACCATTTCGGCGATATGGACTTTAAAGTTGCCGGAACACGAGACGGAATAACCGCGGTACAGCTCGATCTGAAAATAGACGGGATAGGACTCGATATTATGAAAGAAGCCCTGTCTCAGGCGTATGAAGCGCGAATGGAGATACTTGATAAGCTTGACGCTGCTATCGAAAAGCCAAGAGGGGATATATCTTCTTTTGCGCCGCGCATAGTCGCGCTGAAGATCCCAGTAGATAAGATAAAAGACGTGATAGGCTCCGGCGGCAAGGTCATACGCAAGATAATAGAGGATACGGGCGTGACCATTGACGTGGAAGATGACGGAACGGTCCAGGTTGCCTCGGCGGACGGAGAAGCCCTGAAGAAAGCGATTGATATAATAATCGGCCTCACCGCAGAACCGGAGATCGGTAAGATATACATGGCCAAGGTGAAGCGCGTTATGGAGTTCGGCGCGTTTTGCGAAATCATGCCGGGCAAAGAAGGCCTGTGTCACGCTTCTGAACTATTCGATCACTTCGTCAAGGACGTAAGCAAGGAAATAAAGGTTGGAGACGAATTCCTGGTCAAATTAGTTGAGAAAGACGATAGGGGCCGGCTAAATCTGAGCCGCAAAAAAGCGCTTAAGAATGAAGCAGATAGTGATAAAAGTAAAGGTTAGACAAGACGCGAATGCCAAAGACCTGCCGCTTCCGCGTTATGCAACAAGCGGGTCAAGCGGCATGGATGTATACGCCGCAGTTGACGGCGAGGTTATTATTGAACCGGGCGATATAAAGCTTATTTCGGCCGGTTTTTACCTAGCCATACCGCCCGGCTATGAAGCCGAGATGCGGCCGCGAAGCGGGCTTGCCCTTAAACACGGTATAACCTTGGTCAACACGCCCGGCACCATAGATTCCGATTACAGAGGGCTTGTTTCTATAATCCTGACTAATATCGGCAAAAAGCCGTATACTATACGGCGCGGCGACAGGATTGCGCAGATGGTATTCAAAGAATCAGTACGCGCCGAGCTTGAAGCGCACGACGATCTGGACGAGACTGAAAGGTCAAGCGGCGGTTTCGGGCATACGGGACTAAAATAGGGACAGCTACCATCGTCCCCGTATGGGGACGATGGTAGCTGTCCCCAATAAGGCCCAATAAGGCAATATGCAAAAATCAAAAAGAGAGAAACTGCCGAAGGAAAAACGAAACGAAGTGGAAGCGATCCTGTTTCTGACGGCGGGTATATTTGTTTTATTAAGCCTCATTACTTTTCATTCCGGCGACCTGTCGTTTTTTACCTCCCATCCTAATGTACCCGTTAAAAATCTCTGCGGATTTCTGGGTGCGTACGCAAGCGGAATCCTCTTTTTCCTTATGGGAATATCGTCATATGCCATTGCTGCGCTTTTCTTTATATGGGGGGTCAACAGGCTAGTCGGCGCGGAGGACCAGAAGGCCTATGGCCGTCTGATAGGTACCGTAATCCTTATCTTAGCGATCAGCTCTCTTGCGAGCATGGTCATGAGGGGCACACACACCGAGGAATTCAGGACGGGCGGGACTATAGGATTCTTTTTATCCAAAATACTTCTCAGGTATTTCGGGGCTATAGGCTCGTACGTAATACTGTTTTCGCTTTTAATCCTTTCCATGGTTTTAGCTACCGAATTTATGGTATTGCCTATATTCCTTAAAGTACACAGTATTGCCAGTGACTTTATAAATAATCTGAAAGAAAACGCGTCAGCCGCGCCTGTTAAGATTAAAGAAAAATTTAAGGAAGAGACAAAAAAAGTAACCGCGTTAAAGAGGCCTGAACCC
>CAYIQH010000023.1:0-12447 GCA_964365575.1 uncultured Planctomycetia bacterium
CCGGAGAACGGAGGAACCCCGGAGATAGCCAGGCTCGCTATGACGAAAGTCGTGCCTGTGATCTTCATCTTTTGGAAGACCCCGCCCATCTCCCTGATATCCTGCGTATGTATCGAATGGATGACGCTGCCCGCACACAAGAAGAGGAGCGCCTTAAAGAAAGCATGTGTCATCAGATGAAAAGTTCCCGCAGAGTACCCGCCCACACCCAGGCCCATCATCATGAACCCCAGCTGGCTTATAGTCGAATATGCGAGAATCCGTTTTATATCATTATTTACCGTCGCAATGGAGGCTGCGAATATGGCGGTAAAGGCACCGATATACGCGACCCAGATCAATGCCGGCTGATGCGCGAAGAAGAGGCCGAAACATCTGGCGACCAGGTATACGCCTGCCGCGACCATCGTTGCCGCGTGAATCAACGCCGAAACCGGAGTCGGGCCTTCCATTGCATCGGGCAGCCATACGTGAAGCGGGACCTGGGCCGATTTTCCGACAGCGCCGCAGAATATCAGGAGTGCTGCCGCGGTAAATAAGGGCTGAGTGCTGTCCAGGGTTGCAAGATCTCTGAAATAAACGGTATGCGCGGCGAAAAATAGGATAAATACTCCGATTAAAAGGCCCGTATCCCCGATTCTTGTCGTTATAAATGCCTTCATGCCGGCCCTGGCGGCTGAGGGCCGTTCGAACCAAAACGAGATTAAAAGATACGAGCATAGCCCGACGCCTTCCCAGAATATGAGGAGCACGATAAAGTTATCGGCAAGGAGAAGCCCGAGCATGGAACTCATAAAAAGCGACATATACGCGAAGAATCTCGAGAAGCGCGGATCATCTTTCATGTATCCGATGGAGTAAATCTGGATAAGAGTCCCGATGATAGTTACGACTAATAGCATCATGCAGGTTAAAGGGTCCACTATTACGCCGATATCTAGTGAGCTGCTGCCAAAGACAAGCCATCTGCATAATGTATATGACCCATAGCCATTTAGGAATAATACAAGTGTGTATATGGCCAGGCATAACGATGTGGCAGAGGCGGCTACGGAGACGATTGCGCTGGACTTATTCAGTTTTCGGCCGAATAAGATATTCGTCATAAATGCCAGAAAAGGGAAAAGAGGAATTAAATGTGCTGCGTTTACCATTTCATCAGGTCCATTTTATTTACTAATATGGTCTTTGCGTTTCTGTATATTGATATTACCAGGCCCAGCCCTACCACTGCTGAAGCTGCGGCAATGGCTATGACGAAGAGGGCGAAGATTTGGCCTAAACCGTCCGGGCTTCCCCAGAATTTGTTGAACGTTATCAGGTTTATATTCGCCGCGTTTAATATTAATTCTATAGATATCAGAAGCCCGATCGCGTTTTTCCGGGTTAAGATACCGAATATGCCTATTGAAAATAGGGCTGCACTCAGGATTAAAAAATGGCTTTGCGGTATCATGGTTCGACTCGCTTCGCTCGCTCACCATTATCCTGAGCAAGGCAATTGTTTGAGTGTTGGCCGCGTCGAAGGATCATTTCTTTCGGCTCTTTCCTATGGCTATGGCTCCGATAAGCGCAGCCAGTGAAATTAAGGATATGACTTCAAACGGAAGAACATATTTCGACATGAGAGATTTTCCCAGCTCCGGCAGGCTGATGACTGTGCCTGCTGCCGCGACAGGCTGCCACACAGTTTTAGCAATTACCTTGATAAGAATAAAGAAGATAGCAATTGCCGCGAAAGCGGATATCAGAATGCGCCGGATCATTCCGCTAAGCGGCCCTGTATCAATATCCGCGGTCAGCATTATTGTAAAGATAAACAAAGTTACTATAGCGCCGACATAGATCAAAATCTGGACAATAGCTAAAAATTCCGCATCCAAATACAGGTAAACGCACGCTATACCTGCTAATGCAAAAGCAAGATAGAGGGCGCTGTGGAATATGTTGCGGCTCAGCACGACGAGAAGCGCGAATATTAATGTCAGGCAGGCGATGGGATAAAAGGTCGCTTTTATTACCATATCCTGCGAAAGCCCGGTATTATTTAATAGTTGTATCAGTCCACTCAATATATTTCTCCGGATTCAGGAGGTTTATTTGTAATTTATCGCGGTCATATACCGCTATTTCATACAGCTTGTTCATATATATCGCGCTGGTAGGGCATACCTGCTGGCATAGCCCGCAAAAACAGCAGAGTTCCATATTATATTTGAACGTTTCGGGTATTTTTTTCTTACTTGTACCGAGCGAAGTCGAGGTATCGACTTCTTTATAGGTAAGACTAAGACAGGCGGTTGGGCAGATCTTTATACATTGGTTACAGGTGATGCATTTTTCCGGATGAAGATCCACTAATCCCCTGAATCGCTCTTGCATAGATTGTTTCTGGGTAGGGTACTGGAGCGTGATCGCGGGTATAAAGCAATTCTTCAATGTAACGGCCAGCCCTTTTACAAGGCTCCATGCACCGGTAATAAAATTTTTTACGTTCTCTATCATCTTAATAATAGCCATCCTACTATTGCCAGGTTAATAAACGCGATCGGCGTCAGCACTTTCCATGCAAAACTCATCAACTGGTCTACCCTTAACCGGGGGAATGTCCATCTGACCCACATCCAGATAAATATTAGCCCGTATGTTTTGATCAGGAACCATACCACCGGCGGCAGGAGCGGCCCGTGCCAGCCACCGAAAAAGAGGATAGTTGAAATGGCCGAGATGATGAAAAGATTCGTGTACTCGCCAAGGAAGAACATTGCGAACTTCATTCCCGAATATTCAGTATGAAATCCCGCTACCAGTTCGGACTCGGCTTCAGGTATGTCGAACGGCGCGCGATTTATCTCGGCAGTTGCGGCTATCGTATAGATCCCGAACGCCAGCATCATATCGGGATGAACGATATTCCAGCACGAGCTTTGTGCTTCAACTATTCTCTGCATCGAAAACGAGTTTGAGCGCATCGCCACAGTGATTACTGAAAGTATCAGCGGAACTTCATAGCTTACTATCTGGGCCGCGGACCTCATTCCGCCCAAAAGAGAGTATTTGTTATTCGAACCCCACCCCGCCATAAAAATCCCGATGACGCATACGGAAGAGATTGCCATAATGTATAAGACACCGACATTTAAATCTTTAGGTACCAGACCTTTCGCGAAAGGTATTGTTGCAAATGCCATGACCGGCGGCACCACAGCGAAGAAAGGGGCAAGCCACCATACTAATTTATCCGCTTCAGCAGGCCTTATATCCTCCTTTAGGAGGAGTTTTACGATATCCGCAACGGACTGCAAAATGCCGTGCCATCCCACGCGCATAGGCCCGAATCGTGATTGTATATGTGCCGAAACTTTTCTTTCCCACCAGATAAGAAACATGGCTGATAAAGCGATGAATCCCAGCACTACCAATCCTACTGCCAGCATGAATATAAAAGTAAGTATAGTTACCATTATCGATCGATCTCTCCCATGAGGACATCAAGGCTTCCCAAAATGCAGACGATGTCGGCTATCTTTAATCCTTTTACCAATTCGGGAAGAACTGCCAGGTTTGAGAACGAAGGGGATCTCATCTTCAGCCTATACGGATAGATGGAGCCGTCACTCACAATATAAAAGCCCAATTCGCCCCGCGGATTCTCTGTCCTCAAATACGCCTCACCCGGGGAAGGTTTATGGATACGCCCGGCCTTGACAGTAGGGTCTCCCTCCGGTAATGCGCCGATAGCCTGCTCTATAATCTTCAGGCTCTGCCTTAACTCTTCGAGCCTGACTTTATACCTGTCCCACGCGTCACCGTTTTTTCCGACGGGTATATCAAATTCAAATTTATCATAAACCAAATAAGGATCGTCTTTTCTTAGGTCCCACTTTACGCCGGATCCGCGCAAGTTTGGGCCGCTGACACTGTAATTAACGGCCAGGTCTTTCGGCAACACGCCTATATGTTTTGATCTCGCCAGTAATATCGTATTGTATGTCAACAGCCAGTCGTAATCATCCGCCTTCGATCTCATGTATTTGATGAATTTTTTTATCTTTTCATCTATGCCTTTCGGAAGATCGAATTGGACGCCGCCTATCCGCATGTAATTATATGTGAGGCGATTTCCGCATATCTCGTCAAATATGTCAACTATCTTTTCCCGTTCCCGGAAGCAGTAAAAGAGAGGCGTCGCGAAGGCGCCCAGGTCCTGCGCAAAAGTGCCGATCGCAACCAGGTGGCTTGCGACCCTGTTCAATTCAGCTATTATGACGCGGATATATTTTGCGCGCTCAGAGATTTCTAAATTCATCAGTTTTTCCACGGCCATAACGTATGCCAGGTTATTATTCATGGACGCGACATAGTCAAGCCTGTCGGTATACGGGATAAACTGAGTGTAAGTGCGGTTTTCGGCCAGTTTTTCCATTGAACGATGCAGATAGCCGATATGAGGGATGCAGTCCCTTATCATCTCGCCGTCAAGTTTCAATTCAAGTGAAAGCACGCCGTGCGTGGAAGGGTGTTGCGGCCCCATGTTGATGAGAAACTCTTCAGTGCATATGTCTTTCGTCTGGCTCGTATCCATAGAGTTTAATTACAATCTGGGTTTAGCTATGAATTCAGGGTTAGAATAACCTTTCCGCAGCGGATATTCTTTCCAGTCATAGGGGTTTAATATACGGCGTAGATCCGGATGGCCCAGGAAAATGACTCCGAATAAGTCATACACTTCGCGCTCCAGCCAGTTCGCGGATTTCCAGATAGGCGTTAAGCTGGCGGCATTCAAACTCTCAAAAGCTAAATATATTTTCAGGGTTATCGAGTGATGTTCGGGTATGGAATACAGCGTATAGACGAGCTCAATTTTTTCTTTTCTGTCTATAGCGGTTATGCAATGCAGATTATCAAAAGAGAACGGATGTTTTTTTAAATATTGCGCTATTTTCAGAAGATTATCTTTCGGGATAATAACGTTATTTGTTCCTGCCTCCAGCTTTACTTCCGGAAAGTCTGTTGTTATAACTGAAAGTATTTCATCGGGCCGCATCTTTTTCATTCCTTATTTTTTCCTGAAGTTTCATCAGCCCGAAGAGCAGGTTTTCCGGACGGGGCGGACATCCGGGTATGTAAACATCTACGGGAATGCCGAGAGAATCAGTTCCCTTAGTAACCGAATAGGTATCGTAATAAAATATGCCTCCGGATATGGCGCAATTTCCCATGGCGATTACGTATTTAGGTTCGGGCATCTGCGCATACAGGCGCTTGATGCAGTCATTCATTTTTACGCAGATCGTGCCGGCTACTATCATGACATCGCACTGTCTGGGGCTTGCGCGGAAGACGCCTGCGCCGAACCTGTCAATGTCAAAACGCGGAGCGCCCGTAGCTATCATCTCGATAGCGCAGCAGGCCAGCCCGAATGTCATTGGCCAGAGCGAGGATGCCTTGCCCCATTTTAAGATACTTTCACTCGTTGTCAGGAAGAGCCTTCCCCCCGGGACTTTGCCTATCAATTTTGCGGCGGGGATTTTTTCTATTACTGCCATTCAAAAACTCCTTTTTTCCAAGCGTAGATAAGGCCAAAGATGAGGATCATGATAAAGACCATCATTTCAATATACGATACCAACCCAAGGTCGCGGAATGCAGCAGCCCACGGGACTAAAAACAGGACTTCTATATCGAATATTACGAAAAGAAGCGCTACGAGGTAGTAACTGACGTTGAACTGTACTCTGGAGCAGCCTTTTATTATCTCCCCGCATTCATAAGCAGCGGTCTTGGCAGAATTCGGGTCACGCGGACGAAGCATCCACGATACAATGAGTGCCGCTGCAACGAAGGCAATGCCGAAAATGAAAAACAGGCCCACAAATCCGTAATCGTTAATAACCATATAAGACGTAATTATATACATTCTATGGTTATACGCAAGTGCCAAAAGTCCTTTTTTTATGAAAATAAAAAGGCCTATATGCTAATAGGCCTTTAGTCCCAGAATTGTTTTTTTAATGTTTATGGCTATTTTGTACTTGCGTAAGTCACCCAAAAATAGTATCATTATCTTACCAAAAACTATATGAATAACGATCTATCGGTAAGTATCCTGCCCACTCAACCGTGGGACAAAAGCGAATTATTTTGTAATGGCCTACCTACCAACTTTCAGCCGCAATTAGGCAGGGTTTTAGTAACCGGTGCCTCCGGCTATATAGGCGGACGTCTGGTTCCCGAATTACTGGCCAGGGGGTACAAAGTTCGTATTATGGTAAGGGCCGCATCCAGCCAGTATAGCTCGAGTTGGCCTGATGCAGAAGTAGTATTGGCCGATGCGCATAAAATAGACAGCCTAAAGAGGGCCTTTGAAGGCGTTGATACTGCTTATTACCTCATCCACTCTTTGCGCTTAGGCCCAAAGAAATTCGCGCAGGCGGATATAGAAGCCGCGTCAAATTTTAGAAAGGCCGCGGAAGAGAAGCAGATAAAACGGATTATCTATCTAGGCGGCCTCGGCGATATCCGGGGTTCGCTGTCGTCTCATCTTCGGAATCGTGCCGAGGTGGCAGAGGAACTTAAGCGCGGGAAAACGCCCGTAACCGTTCTTCGAGCGGCTATAATTGTCGGCTCCGGCAGCGCTTCATATGAGATCATCCAGCATCTGGCGAAGAAGCTCCGTGTTATTTTTGTTCCGCGTTGGGCAAAGAATAGATGCCAGCCGATTGCCGTACGCGACGTGATAAAGTATCTTGTAGGGGTATTGGAAAAGCCGGAAACCTCAGGCCGCTCTTTCGATATCGGCGGGAAGGACGTTTTAACATATGAAATGATGCTCAAAACGCTGGCAGAGGTACGTCAGAAGAAGACCTTTTTTATATCCGTTCCATTTTCGAATATCCGGTTTTATGCTTATATGGCAAGTCTTCTTACGCCGGTTCCCGAGTCTATCACGGAATGCTTAATGGAGGGATTGAAAAACGAGGTTATCTGCCAGGATGCCGGTATTAGAAATCTTATACCTTTTGAAACGCTCTCGTATAAAGAAGCGATAATAAGGGCCATGTCCCGGGAGGAACAGGATAAGGTATACACGAGATGGTCCGACGCGTATCGCCCCGATTATGATCTG
The DNA here is from genome assembly GCA_964365575.1 of uncultured Planctomycetia bacterium. GTDB lineage: Bacteria > Omnitrophota > Gorgyraeia > JAHIPI01 > JAHIPI01 > CAYIQH01. Next base: position 7,130 of record CAYIQH010000023.1, read on the forward strand.
GCGGTGAAGCTCAATGAACTTAATAAAAGGCCCCTATATACTGCGAGCTATTCGATTACAACGGAAAAAGATGCCTTTGGGCTATTTAGGTCTATATGCAGGATCGGCGGCAGGGAGGGATGGTTTCACAGTAACTGGTTGTGGCGGTTAAGAGGAAGCATTGACCGCATTTTGCTTGGAGTAGGATCTGCCCGCGGAAGAAGGTCTGATTCGAACCTGAAAATCAATGACGTAATAGATTTCTGGCGGATAGAAGACATGCAGGAAAATAAACGGCTCCTTTTACGCGCGGAGATGAGATTGCCCGGAAGGGCATGGTTAGAGTTCGGTATAGGCGAAGAAGGCCCGGAGAGGAACCTGAGGGTTACCGCGTACTATGACACAGAAAGTCTTTTTGGCCGCATATACTGGTACATGTGCCTGCCTCTTCACCATTTTATTTTTGGCAATTTGATCAAAGAAATCGAAAAAAGAAGCTAGGAGACGCGGCTTAAGATGATAAGGAATGGGATATTATCGGGTTGTTTTATTTTTGTCGTGCTGTTTTATTTTGCCGGTTGCGGCGATAAAGAAGACATAAAAAAAGTAGATTTGAATAAAACAGAAGAAATTAAAGATACCTTTCAGGATGCGGATTCGCTCAGGATAGGCCTTATCCCCGAACAGGATATCCGTAAGATGGCCGAAAGATACGAGCCTTTGGCTAAATATTTAAGCGAAAAATTGAATTTAAAAGTAAATCTTATATATATGGATAGTTACGGGGAGATATGCGATAAATTCATTAATAAAGAGCTGGATGCGGCCTTTTTTGGCAGTCTTGGCTATGTATTGACTCATGCCAAAGCAGGGGTTGAGCCGGTTGCCCGTCCTGATTACGGCGGTATTTCCACCTATCGGGGGCTTGTTATTGTGAGGTTAGGCGAAGGCATAACAAATGCGCAGGATATGAAAAATAAAAGGCTGGCACTGGTTCACCATGCTACGTATGCCGGTTATCTTTATCCACTATATTATTTTAAGATAAACGGCATACGTGATTTTGAAACATATTTTTCCAAAGTTATGTTTGCCGGCAGCCACGATAAGGCCATATCCGATGTCCTGAGGGGCGAAGCAGATATCGCTATTGCCAAAGATCTTGTTTATCAGAGGATGCTGAAGGAGAATCCGGATTTAGAAAGACGATTAACTGTTTTAGCCGCGTCCGAAGGCGTTCCTTCAAATACGCTATGCGTGAGCAGGGAACTGGATCCTGCTGTGAAATCAAAAATTAAAAAGATATTAGTCAATATGGCGGACGATGAAACAGCAAAACCGGTTTTAGAGGCATTGGGCGGGGCATCGGGATTTGTAGGCACAGAAGACGCGGATTACCGGCCGCTCTATGTAACGATAAAGGCCTTAGGGGTTGATTTGAAGACATATCCATACTACGATAGGCCGGATATGGGCTTTGATACTTCGGCAAGCTCAGTATCAACCCTGAGCAAACCCCAGCCTTTAGGGGTGCGTCGAAGGGTTGATAAGGCAGGCGAGGCGAAATGAGAATGAAGCTAACGGGATTGAATAAAAAGATTCTGTTTGGGATGACGCTCCTTCTTATGATCTTGGGCCTTGCAATTGCCTTTACCACCCAGAATATAGTGTTCAGGGTATTAAAAGATCAGTTTAAATCCAATGGCACCAGCCATGCCAGAAGTATCGCGGCCAACAGTCTCGTGGATGTTTTAACTATGAATACCCGCCGTCTTGAAAAAATGGTGGAGAATGAAAGCATTTCAAAACCTGATATAGCTTATATATTTATCATGGGCTCTTCGGGAAATGTCCTTGCGCATACTTTTCGCGAAGGGTTTCCGAAATCCTTGATAAAAGCAAACTCTCTTTCCGGCTATAGTGATTTTAACGTTCAGCTTATCGATACCAGCATGGGCATCATCTATGATATCGCCAGCCCGATTATTTTAGATAAGAGTATTATCGGCCAGGTGAGGCTCGGTATCAAACAAAGCGGCATTCAAAAAACCATAAGGCTGATCAATCTCGTTATCATGGCGGTTACTCTTCTTATGATACTGATAGGAATAATCATAGCCTATAGGTTCTCCATGCTTATAACAAAACCAATCTCGCAGCTGGTGGAAGGAATCCAGTCTGTCCAAAAAGGGGATTTTTCCGCTAAAATTTATACTGCAAATAACGATGAAGTAGGCTTGCTGGCAGAGGCTTTCAATGACATGACCGGCCGATTGCATAGCCTTGTAGAAGAGATAAAATCGCTCACTAAATACAAGGAGAGGGAAAGGATTGCCCTTGATCTACATGACGGTATCGCTCAAAACCTGGTCAGTATAATAAAAAGGGTTGAACTTTGTGAAAAACTGGTAAAGGCCGCCCCCGAAGAAGCTCTGCAAGAATTAAAGATATTGAAGTATAAAACGAAAGACATACTGAATGAAACCCGCCAGGTAATATTTGATATTAAATCAGAGGAAGACCATTGCGGTATGTTGGGAAGATTGCGTTTATACCTGAAGGATTATGAGAGTATAAACAATATAGCTGTAAAAATAATTACTGCAGGTTCTCTTGATAATATCCCAGCAGAAAAATGCGGAGCTATTTTTTATATAATTACGGAAGCGCTTAATAATGCAGGCAAACATAGCTTTGCGAAAAATGTAACGCTGAATATAGCCGAAGACAAGGATATTTTAAAGATACTTATCGAAGATGACGGTTATGGGTTTGACGTGAATTTTGAAAAGACATCGGGATCGCGGTGCGGAAAATTTGGTTTGGCCGGTATGCGCCAAAGAGCGGAAGCCCTTGGGGGTAAATTGAACATTCATTCCGCAGCTAACAAAGGCAGCGTTATCGGCCTCGAGATTCCGTTAGCTTAAGAGAGTAGGAGGCTTTATAGATGTCCGAGACTATTCAGGTTTTTTTATGTGACGATCATACCTTATTCCGTCAGGGAATTAAAAAATTGCTGAGCCTGGAGAAAAATATAAAGGTGATCGGAGAAGCGTCTAACGGCCAGGAGATGCTTGAGGCGCTGAAGAAAGTATCGCCGGACGTGATATTGATGGATATAAATATGCCACAGATGGACGGAGTAAGCGCCACTTACAGAATTAAGAAAAAATATCCTAATGTCAATGTTATCATCCTTACTGTATTTGAAGACGAACCCCATATCTTTCAGGCGATAAAGGCCGGCGCGACAGGATATCTGTTAAAGGATGTTTCGATCGAAGATGTCGTGGAGGCAATCTATAAAGTATCTAAAGGCGAAGCGCTGCTTCAGCCCGTAATAGCATCGAAAGTCTTAAGAGAGTTTGCTATGCTTGATAAGAGAAAGATAAAAAACGGTGATAAATTCTACAGTAATTTAACCGTGAGAGAGGAAGAAATACTGCGTCTCATTGCGCTGGGTGGGACGAATAAAGATATAGCACAAAAACTGGGGATAGCCGAAAAGACCGTAAAAAACCATATAAGCAACATTTTTTCAGTCCTTCATGTCAATAACCGTACCCAGGCCGCACTTTATACTTTAGGAAGAAATCAGTAAGGAAATCCCTCGAACGCTTCTAAAATTTTCTGTTGAAAATTTTACGTCGCGTTCTCGGGATAAAACTTCGCTTCGCGAAGTTTTAGGGACTAAAGGCCCAGAGGAATCTAGGTCTTTTTATTTTTAGCAAAAAGGACTTTTGCCTCTTGTTCCTAATATAATATTATTTATAATAAATGTACTATGAAGTGGTTTATTTCGCAGGAAACGATAAAATCGCATCTCCAGGATCTCCTAAAGAAGGATTGCGGCCAAAATGTAAGGCTTTGTTATCAATGCGGCAAATGTTCGGCTGGCTGCCCGACATCTTTTCAGATGGATTATCTCCCCAATCAAATCGTGAGAATGATTCAGCTGGGCATGGAAAAGGAAGCGTTGTCCAGCCGTACCATCTGGCTATGCGCTTCATGTCTTATCTGCACAGCCAGGTGCCCGCGAGAAATCGATATCGCCGAGATTATGGATTTCCTGCGCAGGCGCGCATATAAGAAGCATATCCTGCCCAAGGGTGAGGCTAAAATACCTCTCTTCAATAAGATATTTCTAAAAAATATCGAAACATTCGGCAGGCTCTATGAGATGGGTCTTATCGCCATGTTCAACATGTTGAGCGGGGAATTTTTTAAAGATTTTTCAGTCGCGCCGAAAATGTTCGTTAAGCAAAAGATAGGAATACTGCCGCCAAAGATCGGGAACAAAAAAGAAGTGAAGGAAATTTTTAGAAAATCCGGTAAATTAAGCGGGGTTCAGAGAGACAGACTGTTAAATCTTCGGTTTATATTTCTGAATCTGGCAAAAAAATTTATCAATCGAATAGAAAGACTAAAATGAAGTACGCATATTACCCCGGATGTTCCCTCCATTCCACTGCGAAAGAGTACGACCTGTCTACAAAAGAGGTGGCTCGTGCTCTCGGCATCGAGCTTGCGGAAATCCCAGACTGGATATGCTGCGGGGCAACGCCTGCCCATATTACGATGCATCTCTTGTCTATAGCGCTTCCGGTGAAGAATCTTTTGCAGGCAAAAAAGATGGATTCATGTGAAGTCGTTACTTGCTGCGCCGCTTGCTTTAATCGCCTGAAGGTTGCAAACAGATTCATGGAGACCGAAAACGAGCATAGAAAAAAAGTCGAAGAGATAGTAGGCGAGCCTTACAAGGGCGAGGTCAGGGTGCGGCATTTTTTGGATGTGCTGGTCAATGTGTTCGGATTAAAAAACATAAAGGAACGGGTCACGAGCAAGTTTAAAGGCCTGAAGGTGGCTTGTTACTATGGCTGCCTTTTGACCCGCCCTAAGGACGTTACAGGGCTCGATGATCTTGAAGAGCCGCATCTAATGGATGATCTCATGAGTGCGATAGGCATTGAGCCCGTGAAATGGCCGTATAAGACCGAATGCTGCGGAGCAAGCTTTTCGCTGACAAGGACGGATATCGTTCTTAAACTATCATGCGATATATTACAGATGGCTCAGGATGAAGGGGCAGAGGCAATAGTCGTAGCCTGCCCATTATGCCAATCGAATCTTGATCTCAGGCAGGCGGCGATAAACAAAAAATATAAGAAAAACTTTAACATGCCCGTTATTTATTTTACACAACTTCTTGGTCTTGCGCTTGGCATAGAAGCCAAAAAACTGGGACTGGAAAAACATATCGTAAGCCCGCTTCCCATACTGAAAGAGAAAGAGATAGTTTTACCTTAGAAAGGAATAATCACCCTTCGACTTTGCTCAGG
>CAYIQH010000024.1:0-12081 GCA_964365575.1 uncultured Planctomycetia bacterium
CTCAACCTTAAAACACACGTCATAGTTATCGTCAAATTCTATTATTCCGGAATTATCTTTGAAAACGGAAACACACCATTTTTTATTAAGCTCGGATGTAACTTTCATTATAGTTTCTTTGAGGAGATTATTTATCGTCGTCCCGTTATAATCTATCCTGCCCCTGAATGTCTTGTGTTTACAATGCTCGGACCATGTCTGGGCCAGCGATTCCAACTCAATGTCAGTGGGGTTCCTGCCCAGTTTTTTAAAGTAGGCCTGTATACTGATCATCTCGTCAGCATTCAGAAACAGCTGCCCTTTTTTACTGAGTACCAGAAGGCCGTCTTTGTCCTTATTCAATATGTCAATTTCCGTAAGTTTAAACTTATAGGAAGGTCTTTCCGGATATGATTCGGACAGGTCTTTTTTAACTATATGCTGGATGATCTTATTATATAAAATCTTATCTGCTATAAAATGAATTTTATCTGAAGATACGGTACCTTTTATCAGGAATCTCTTTGCTGTGTGGACTGATTCTATAGCATCTATGCCGAGATCCCTGATGCCCTTCAGGGTGCTTTCTTCCACGGGATCCATGACGCCGGGGTTATACGCGACTTCTACAACATGGAGGCCTTTTCCTTTTTCGGCGGTCCGCCTGCCGCGGGCGGCGGAGTTAATGCGGTACTCCTGGGTGACTTTATCTATAAGAAGATTTTCGGCGATGCTCTCTGCTTCTTTTTTTCCTACTTCGCCGTATATCCTGTATACCTGAATAAAACTTACATCCTTTACGCCTTTTACGCCGAGATCCCCGATGCTCCTCTTTACGTCGTGCCCAATAGCGTCAAACACGCCTTTTTTGTTAAATACCTCTATTGTCCAGATCATTTCTATTCCCACTCTATCGTGCTAGGCGGCTTGGAGCTTATATCGTATACTACCCTGTTAACGCCCTTCACTTCATTTATTATGCCATTGGATATTTCCGCGAGTATCTCGTGCGGGATATGCGCCCAGTTTGCCGTCATGCCGTCTACGCTTGTTACCGCGCGAACGGCGATCACATTCTCGTAAGTCCTCTGATCGCCCATGACGCCGACGGATTTAACAGGAAGAAGCACGGCGAATGACTGCCATAATTTATCATAAAGATTTCGTTTTTTGATTATGTCCATCAGTTTATAATCAGCTTCCTTGAGTATACATAGGCGCTCTTCCGTTATTTCGCCTACTATGCGGACAGCAAGTCCCGGCCCCGGAAACGGCTGGCGCCACACCGCTGAATGCGGCATCTTCAATTCCTCACCGAGCGAACGTACCTCGTCTTTGAAAAGATATTTCAGCGGCTCTATAAGTTTAAGACGCATTTTTTTAGGGAGGCCTCCTACATTATGATGCGTCTTAATCGTGGCACTCGGCCCGCCAAATGCAGATCGTGATTCTATAAGGTCCGGATAAAGAGTCCCCTGCGCCAGATATTTTACGCCTTTTATCTTACGCGCCTCAGCCTCAAAAACCTTTATAAATTCTCTGCCTATTATCTTCCGCTTCCGTTCGGGATCTGTCACGCCTTTCAGTGCATTTAAAAATCTCTTCCTTGCATCTATGACTCTAAGATTAAGCCCGAAGTTCTTTTTGAAGAGATTGCTTACGCGCGCTCTCTCGTCTTTACGCAATAAGCCGTTATCCACGAATATACAATAAAGCTGCTTTCCTATTGCCTTATTGAGAAGCACTGCTGTCACTGACGAATCTACGCCGCCGCTTAATCCAAGAACAACTTTACTGTTCCCGACTTTCTCCTTTATTTCCCGGATGGAATCTTTTATGAAAGACTTCATTGTCCATGATGGACGGCAGCCGCATATGTCCCGGACGAAATTTTTTATAATGGCACTGCCTTTTTCGGTGTGAGCGACTTCCGGATGGAACTGCACGCCGTATAATTTTCCGAACGAAGACGCCATAGCCGCAACGGCAGTATTGGATGTACGCGCTATGCTTTTGAAGCCTTTCGGCAGGCGTTTTGTATGGTCGCCGTGGCTCATCCAGCAGTCTATCTTTTTAGGCAGGCCGCGGAAGATACTTCTATGGGAATCTATTGCAAGTTTAGCGTGGCCGTATTCTCTCTTATGCGCGCGGGCAACTTCCCCGCCGTATTCTTTTACCATTAATTGCATACCGTAACATATGCCCAGAATCGGTATGCCTAAAGAGAATATATCTTTATCCAGTCTCGGCGCGTTCTTTTCGTATACGCTCGCAGGCCCCCCTGAGAGAATAAGGCCTTTCGGCGCTGCGGCTATTATTTCCGGAGCTTTAACTGTAGGCGGCATTATGCAGCAGAAAACCTTATTTTCCCTTACGCGCCTTGCTATAAGCTGATTATACTGCGACCCCAGATCTATGATTATTATTGTATCCATATCTTAACCCCTTATTAATAGATGTTAATTATAGCAAATACGGGCGCCCTTTGCAAGTCTTAGTGTCACACTAACGACATGACAATGGGCACAGTGATGACACTTATGATGGTGGTGGCGAAGACGCCTATGGAGGCAAGCCTGGAATCGCCGCCGAAGCGGGTGGTGAAGATAGGAGTTGTGGATGCCGACGGCATTGCTGCCTGGAGAACTACGATGGCGCGGGTCAACGGATCAAGAAATCCAAAAAAACCCGTAATAAACAACGCAAAAATAGGTATGATTATCAATTTGCATAATGCGATCAGAAATATCGCGCCTCTGTAAGAATGCAATTCCTTAAGATTTCCCCGCCCGCCCATTATTGAGCCGACTACGAGAAGGGCCATCGGTATGGTGGCAGCCCCGAGCATATTGGACGCATCCAGAACGAAAGACGGCAATTTGATTGCAGCCGCGCCTACGATTATCCCGCACAAAAGGCCTATCGTTCCGCTGTTTATCAGATTTTTTAAAGACGCTTTTATTGCGCTTTTTTCCGGCGGCAAAGTCGGGTTGCTGTTGCGGAGTGTCCAGACTCCCAGGGTCCAGTAGAGTATGTTAAAGCCCACATTAAAAAATACTACCCGCATCACGCCTGCCTCACCGTAAAGCATATTGGCTATGGGTATGGCCAGAAATCCGCAATTCGTAAATGTGGACAGATAGATAAATGTCGCTCTCTCAGCTTTATTCAGCTTTACCAGCCTGGAAAGAAATACCGCTATTAAATAAGCGACTGCGACAAAGCATATAGCAAAGACGGGTAGCAGCCAGATCAGTCTGAATAATTCCAGCGTAAACTGGGTCGCGAGAGAATAAAAGTAAAGGACCGGCAGGGTGATCACTAAAACTAATTTTGCGAGGGATTTATTGAATTCGTCGTTTAATATGCCGCTGTATTTGGCAATGGCTCCTACGAAGAGGAGCACGAAGAGAACGCTGACTTTTGTTAAGACCTGCAAAAACATCTTTTATCTATTTTCTAAGGGTGACTTTGTACTCCTTATACAAGTCCCCTTCTTTCCACTCAACAACAATATGCCCTTCTCTTCCTAACCATCCTAAACTCATAAGGATAAGGTATTCCGCCCGTTGTAGCTTAGAGTTTATTTCGCCTATTCGCAGAGTACCGTATTTATCAAGAAGCTGCCATATTTCGCCTGCCACTATACCTATCTCAATAATCATTGTAACCTACCTCCTGCTAAAAGTTTAGCATAATATTGGGGACTTGTCAAGTGCCACGCTGCGTTACGATAACACGACCTCTATCCTGTCGTAATATCCTTCCCGTACTTTCAGGGCAATGGAAGATGGGATAATAGCGCCTTTAAGGCTAATCTCTTCTTTATTCTTTTTCTTTAAAGTAATGGCGGTAGGCCTGACAGCGTTTTTACCGAACGTATCGCGCCTTTTAGGGTTACTATAGACCAAAAGCGTGCCGCCTAAAAGACAGCATGCAAAAGTATCTTTAGGCAGCTTCACTTCCTCTTTCCTGCCGTCCGGAAAATAGAAAGAAGACGAGCTTTCTTCCCTTGTGAATAACCAGGCCGGCAGCACAGGATTCAGTTCAAAATAGATACCGTCTTTTTTATCAGCCTTAAACGGTTTTTCACCGACACACATCAAGAGCCACATAGTCAAAAATTCCGTTGTGGAGCCGGTAAGTCTGGCAACGAAACCGTTGCCGTGCATATCCTGATCAGGGTGGGCGCTTGAGACCAGAAATGATGAATTTTCCAGAATACTCCTGCCGTAGCGCTCGGGATCCTGAAATGCTATAAGGCAATTCTTAAGATCAGCAAAAAATTCTTTGTAAAGGCCCCCGCGTAAAACCTCCAAAAGATATTTATACTCCATATGAAGCCAGATGGATTCGTTTTCCAGCCAACCCGGGGTAAATATGGTAGAACGCCCAATCTCGTCCGGCATCCCTGTGAGCGGAGCGTTTATTTTATACATCTTAAGTTTGCTGTCAAACAACTCGCTTTTCTTCACCGCGCTGTACAGCGATTTTATCTCTTTTGTATTCTCCATGACCCTCATCGCATGCACAGGGCCTTCCAGAAAGAGCGAAACAGGTTTATGACTGAAGGAGAGTACCCTTACATTGGGAAGGCCGTCTTTATTTACTTTTGTCTTCCCGCCTTCTTTTATAAATTCAAATTTTTCCGCTTCGTTGATATAATAAGTATATGTCATATTGTCTTTCCTGCTGAAACCTTTCTTAAGCCCGGACTCTACCTTCCTCAGAAAGGTATCTAATATGACATCTATCTGATCCATAGACAATAATCTTTCTTTACCGTCAAAACCGTACCAGACGTTCTGCCTGTATTGCTCTTTCTTTTTCCATGAATTGTCCCAATAATCAAAATCACCGCTTTTGCCGGCCATCCTGTGCAGCTCCAGAATAAAATCGGTCAATTCGGCCGGCAGCAGGATATTATAATCGCCGCCGACGTCCAATTTATGCAAAGAGGATTTCATAAAAAGTATAAGTCGTTTTAATTCAAAGGCCTCGCACAGAGAAGAGCCGAAGATCCCCGGCAGATTATTGAGCGAATCGCACCACCCCGGTTTTCCTGCTTCCATTTCTATCCCCATGCCAAATGGATCTAACGACGCCATTTTATTGGCTACAATGCAAAGCAACTTTACTAAAAGCGATGTTTTATAAACATCTCCCTTGCCTTGCTTTGTCCTTACTTTGTGCTGTTCGCATTTCCTTTCTGCAATAAACCGTTTTTTCTCTTTATCCTCAGCGACGGAACCAAGCTGCCGTATCTTGCCGTCTTGATACACATATTTTTCGCTTCTGGGGTTGACTTTAAGATATGTATCGTAAAAAGTGAACCTCCTATCCAATAATAAACTTTTTAACCTTTCAGGATAACAGGCAAGGTAATTTTCAAAAAGGTCTATGTTATATGTCCAGTGATCAACCCAGTATCCCTCTCCCGGATTTACTACATCTTCCTTCGCGCTGACGGTAAGAACTGATTTAAGCAGCTCATCGGTATTCTTTTTTACGGCGATCTTTTCATTTTCAATGTAAGTGACAAAGCTTCCGAGTGTAAAATTTTTAAGCAGGAATGTTCTTACTTTATTTCTTTCTATTATATTTTTAATATTATCCTTCAATACCGTTTCCAGTGCTTTTTTATCCGCAATGTAAAGAACGATACCTTCTATAAGGTGCGGGTTAAATCCGTCGGGCTGGATGGCGTTCAAAAATGTGAAGATGTTGGCATCGGCTATGCCGGGGTTTAAAAGCGTATCATTGCGCCTGTTTTGATTTATGTCGCGGTAGGCACCGTTACCCTGCGAATAATAAGACGGCTCGAGCAAAAAGGCATTATAATCTCTTTCAAGGTCGCCGTGCTTGCGGGCATACGCATAAAATAAAAATCTATCTTTAGGCGTATCTATGTTTACAGGGAACCCGCCTCTGAGAATATTGTCTAAAAACGTGTACTTTGAATAAAAATCAAATCTTTCGCTTGAGCTTTTGGTAAATACCGTGTTCACAAGGCGGTCTATTATTTCTTTGTTCTCGGATACTTTTTCGGGGAAATAGAGGGATGTGGTTACTTCGGGCGCGAGGGCATTAAGAGCTTTTAAATTCTTTACATGGCCGATGACAGATACAATCTTCTTATCTCCGCCCGCGGGGATGCTGAGCCTGGCATGACAAAAGGCCGATGGTGTTTTCCCCTCTGACTTTTGTTTATTAGGAATATTAAAATGCACCTCTTCCGCAAAAATACGCGGATAAGAAATATCGCCGTCCCTGCCGAAGACAATGTCCGGATCTATTATTGTCTTTAACAATTTCGCGCGCTTTTTGCCCTCCGGGGCCCGATAGGCAAGATAGAAATTCCCGCCTTCTATATATTCCAGTTCGGGCCTGTCCTGCGGATTTACTTTTAATTTATAAAAAGGCACATTTTTATCTGCATTCAGGACATGCATCCACGCTTCTATCGTTCGGCTCATGTGCTTGGCATGCCACTCTGTCATTCCGAACGGGATTACAGCGGGAAGACCGTCTATAAGTTCTATTTCTCTCTTTGCGCCGCCGATATTGGTTATAGATAATTTTCTTGCCAGCGCAGCAAACGGTTCGCCTGGCACCGTGATGTAGGAAACATTTATCTTTAAGCCAAGGGCGATATTTACCTCTTCTATTTCCAGCTTCGCGGGGCTTATTATCATCATGGTGGTTATATCCCTGCTTAACTTATCGGCTGATTCCTTGAAAGGCTCATAGAATATGTGGCGTTTGCCGTTTTTGACCTTAATAAAAGTCCTGAAACCTCTGACTGCGGTAAGATTGTACGCCTGATTGGCCGGAAGAAATTCAAGTATGGCGCCGTCTTTGTCTTTTGTCCCGAAACTTGAGATGCACTGGCCCCTGTTGACATAAAATGCCCAGAGCGGTATACCATGCAAACCGGCTATACCCGGAAAAAAGCTTGAAAATGCCTTTGCGCTGTCGTAATTTTCTATTACAAAATCGCCGGCCCCTTCCAGCCTATATCCGTATTTCATAATAAACCTCGTCTATTCAAGTTTTAAGCGTCCCCAGACGGCCGAATCTTTGTATCCTTCTTCCGTGCCGTTCCAGACAAGTTTTCCTTTTCGCATACCGCCGTCATCCAGATCGTTTATTGCTATATCAAAGCCGAGGATATCGCCTTTTTTGAACGTCCTTAACGGCTTATCCCAAAAATTGGTAACGCTTATCTTTGCCTCCAGCGTATAGCCGTGCTCTTTCTTTTTCACTGCAACATAACTCAGCACGGGCGTATTATTCCTTACGCCGCATTTAGCCTGGTTACATACCCACATACTGCCGTTAGACCCGATCAAGATCTGGAAATCGGAAGATGTATACCCTTTTTCCTGTATCTTGGCAGGGTCCACACTTATAAACAATTCTACGCAGTCGCCTTTCCATAAATCCCATTTTTCATACCTGTTATTTGCAGGGACATGGTCTTTCACGTCTATCAGGAGGTATATATTTCCCTTATCCCACAATGCGCGTACTTCCGCGCTTAAATCGTCATTATCTCTGATCGTGCCTTCCACAAAATTTGTATCGGCGCTTATGTCAATTTTATCCGCTTTCAGCCACTCGTCTTCTATAACACCGTCCGGCGTCACCTTCTCCGCCTCTTTCGCAGCCAGCCATTTAACAGGAAAACCTGTGCCGGCCTCCGCCTTAACATAACCTATCTTGCCTTCTCTGGTCTTGTACGAATAGTCTTCCGAATCTACGCCGGTCCAGTATACATAATACCACTCTTTCTGCCTGCCTACAACAGGTATACTGCCTGTAAAAAATCCCCTGTCATTAGTCCTGCCTTCCCATAATCTTTTATACATACTGGCGGAATTAAGCACTCCCATCTTTACCGGATAATTCTCAAGCGGATTACCTGCCTTGTCCAGAAGGCGGGCTTTAATCTTCAGGACATCGCCGTTCTGATAACTTGGTTTATCTGCGGTCAATTCTATAGTAACGGCGGGCAATGTATCTTCTTTGCTCATACATTTTATTATCCTAACTGTCCGTATTATCTCGGCATTAGTTCCGCCTATCCCTTTCAGCGACAACGTATGAAGGCCGGACGTCAAAGATTCCGCGGCGACAGTTCCCCGCCACCACTCAGCATCTTTGCTCAAGTCCGACCATTGCCCCTCATCTATTTTGTACTTAATATTTTTTACTTCGGAAGAGGCATTGATTTCTATATCGGCATTATTGAACATGCGGTAGCCTTCTGTCGGCTTCGTAACTATCATTTTGAATTCTTCCTTCAAAACATAATACGCCTTGCGCGGTGTCCCAGCCGGGTTTTCCCTGCTTTCTATGCCCACCAGGCCGAACCATTCCTCCGGATGGGTATCATGCACTGCGGCGTTGCCGCCCTTCCACCATTCGTCGTTCCATTCGAAGGCGCAACCGCCGATAGTCCCGGCCTGTATAATTCCGTTTAAATCCTTCACTATGCCCTGAGCCTGCTCTTCCTGCGTATTGCCGCCGTATCCTTCTTTGCCCGGGCCATCCGGCGATACGCTGAGCCCGAATTCAGTCACTAAAAACGGTTTTTCTTTCGCATGCAGGGACCTTAAATTTTCTATGAAATTTGTGTATCCTATATCAGCCACCAGAGCCGGGTCATAATTGTATACATTAAAACACACGACGTCCCACATAGACTGGTCAAGCCAAAGTGTCCAGTATGCGTTCGCCATGCTGACCGGCCTTGACGGGTCTTCCTGCTTTATTATCGCGATAAGCCTTTTATACAGGTCAAGTGTATTGTCTATGCCGGAATCAAGAATAGCCTGACTGTGCGGCTCATTAGTTACGAGATACATAATGACGTTGGGGTGATTTTTACTGGCCTTTACCATCTGCCGTACAAGGCTTTCGGCCTGGCGCCGGAAACCTTCATAGTCAAATTTCGCATTAGGCTTTATGCCCGCAGCCTGTATAACCTTTAAGTCGTATTTTTCCGCAAGGCTCAACTGCTCTTCCGGCATAGTGCCCCAGACGCGTAACGTATTAAACCCTGCTTCTTTTATCCTTTTAAAATCCGACTCCACAATATCAAGCGAAACCGGTGCGCCGGGATATATACCGGGCCTGAAAGGGCTGTAACCTACTCCCTTCACCAGAAACTTCTTGCCGTCCAGATACAGGCTGTCGCCTACTATATCAATGCGCGGCGCCGCCGCCGCTAAATGCGTTATCGCTAAGAAAATTACTATTATAAATAGACATCTATGCATTACGTTCCTCACTTGGTATCGGCGGGAACTTATTCTAACCAGGTTAGATACGTGTAATCCCCTCTATTCTAACCTGGTTAGATACATGATATAAGTTCTCTATACAAACCGTGTATCTTTTTTGTCATCACCCCTGCGAAACCTTTACCTATTATCTTTTCGTCTACTTTAACAACGGGCATAATTTCAAACAGTGAATTTGTTATAAATACCTCCGAAGCATTTTTTAAATCATCTAAAATGAACTTTCCTTCCTGCATGCCAAGACCAGCGTAGCAGCTGATCTCCAATATTACCTTCCTTGTAATACCGGGAAGCACTCCGCAGTCAAGCGACGGCGTAAGCAGTTTATTGCCTGAGACCATAAAGATATTGCTTGTGCTTCCCTCGCATATATAACCGGCATCATTCAGGAATATCGTATCAAAACATCCCTTAGGAAGCGCCACGTTTCTGGCGAGGATGCTGTCCAAGTAATTCACAACTTTGAATTTTTTCAAAACAGTCTGGCTATTGCGCCTTGACTCGGCGATATCGACCGCTATGCCGTTTTCGTAATACTTGTCCGGCGGCGGCACATATTGTTCCGCTGAAATTACAATAGTCGGCGCTCCGCTTTTTGAGATGTCCATTTTCCTGTCTTCGGACTCTCCACGCGAAATCGTAATCCTTATGCGCGCGTCTTTTAAGCCGTTTATTTCCAGCAATTCATACACAACTCTTTCAGCCTCTTTGTCCGCTATGGGCTGTTTTATTTTTAAGGCCTTCAGCGTGGAGTACAGCCTGCCAAGATGGTCTTTTGCGCGGAACAGCCTGCCGCCGTAACTCCGTATCGTCTCAAATATGGCATCGCCGTAAAGAAAGCCTCTGTCAAAAACAGAAATGACCGCCTTATCCCTGTCGACTATATTTCCGTTCACATAAACTTTCATGGATTATCCTAAATAACAGTCATTGCGAGCACCGAAGGTGCGAAGCAATCCCCTAGATTGCTTCGGCTGCCTCCGTCAGCCTCGCAATGACGGAGTCAGGCTTTTTGCCTTTTCAATCGCGAGCGCGTAAATCATCGCCCGCGCCTTATCCATTGTCTCATCATACTCTTTATCAGGATCGGAATCGGCCACTATCCCGCCTCCTACCTGAAAATATGCTGTGCCGTCTTTTACCACAATAGTCCTTATGACGACTGAAAGGTCGGCATTTCCGTTCATATCTATATATCCTATCGAGCCTGTATATATGCCCCTTTTTACCGGCTCTATTTCTTCTATTATCTCCATGGCGCGTATCTTCGGCGCCCCGGTTATAGATCCGCCGGGAAAACAGTTACACAAGCAGTCGACAACATCCACGTCTTCTTTAAGGCTTCCTATAACAGTAGAAACCAGGTGATGAACCGTAGAATATGTCTCAGGTATTATAAATTCTTCAGGCATAACAGAGCCGTATTTGCATACTCTCCCCATATCGTTACGTTCGAGATCGACTATCATCAGGTGTTCTGCTCTGTCCATTTCGCTGGCTATAAGCTCCTGCCTTAATCTTGCGTCCTCTGCTTCATTTATGCCACGGGGCCGTGTGCCTTTTATGGGCCGCGTTTCAATGTGCCTGCCGTTTATTTTAATGAATCTTTCGGGAGAGGCGCTTATGATCCGGAAATCTTCAAAATTAAGATATGCCGCAAACGGTGCGGGATTTATACGCCGCAACGTCTTATATAATTCAAAAGCATCGCCGTCAAAACCACAACTGAGCCGCTGGGATAAATTGACCTGATATATATCGCCTTCTCTTATATATTTTTTAGCGGTCTTTATCGCTCGTTCATAATCTTCTTTTGTAAAATTTGACGTTATATCGCTGTCTGAGACCGAAAAGCCCTGCTCCGCGCCGGCAAATCCTTCTCTACTAATCCGCTTTTTCGCAAATTCAAGCCGTTTTTCGGCTCTATTCTTGTTCTTAGCCTCATCCAGATACGGCAGCCCCGAGGATGATATGTATACCTTTTCGAGCAGATTATCAAAGATCACGACTATATCATAAAATGACAGGAGCATGTCAGGCGTACATATATCATCACCGGATACCGACGGTAATTCCTCGATGAAATATCTGAGGTCATAAGAAAAATATCCTATACAGCCGGACATAAAAGGTATGTCGCCGCCTAGAGGCTCAGTTTTATAATGAGATAACAGTGACTTTAGAAAAACAAAGGGGTTGCCGCGAAGCACTTCGGTCCCGTCCTGCGTCAGCACTTTGATATCTTCGCCCCTGGACTCAACAACCATAAAGGGGTCAAAGCCTATAAAAGAAAACCTGCCGAGTTTTCCGGCATCCGTTCCGCTGTCCAGGAAAGAACTGTAAGGTTCATTCCGCACGGATTCATAAACGGAAACAGCATCGGGAAAATAATCCAGTTCATATAAAATCGGCTTTATAGGCATTTGCCACCTTCTTGGTATTACGCTAATTAGAATATTATATAGCGAAGGAGACTTCTTTGCAAGTGGTCTCTATATTATTATGCTGTATTGATACTATCCTGCGTCGGCACAACACACAATACACAAAATATGAGAAAAGAGAGAGAGAGAAAGAGAGAGAACAGGTGAAGACATAGGAAAGAGTACAAGACTACATCTTTGGCATATATGGTATCTGTCTGTCTCATATATGATAGTTCTTCTCTTGTATATACCACATCTAGACATTTATTTTCCCATTCTATTCCTTCTTCACTCAATTTTTCCGATTTCGTTTTTCGAACTTTTTTAAATAATTTTCGTGATGGAATTAATGAGGACCACACTTGAAA
>CAYIQH010000025.1:0-11671 GCA_964365575.1 uncultured Planctomycetia bacterium
GACATGCGCGCCGCATACGGAGTTAGGTTCCCGTTATAAATTTGTTGGTTCAAATTTTTCGTTGACTCTCACGCACAAAGCAGGGAACTTCACTCCAAGTATATCACATATAAAACTTTATTTCAAGCCTTTGGGGTCAGACCCTCGTTATGTTAACTACACTACCAAGGATCTGACCCCAAAGGCTAGCTACCGAAGTACGACGCCCAATTTTTCGACGAGAGAATCGCGTATAGCGAAATGCGCTTTATCAATTTCCTCTGACGTAAGAGTCCTCGTCCTCTCTCTGTACTCTATGCGGAATGCAAGCCCCTGGTGGCCGTCGGGGATCTGCTTGCCGGCATATCTGTCTAAAAGTTCTACGCGCTCCACGAACTTTCCGCCCTTTGCGGATACAACAGCCGTTATCTTATCAAAGGTCACGTCTTTAGGCGCTATTAAAGAGATGTCCCTCTTTACAGAAGGATATTTCGGTATGTCTTTGAATTTCTTTTTGAGGTCGGCGTAATGGGACAGGGCGTCAAGATTGATCTCTGCTGCAAATGTCTTATCCGTAAGGTCAAACGCATCCAGAGTCTTTTTATCCAGTACCATCAGATCCCCTATGTGCCTTTTCTCATAAAATATCTGCGGGTCTTTGCCATCCGCCGTAATCTCCATCTTATCCGCTGAAAGCCCGAGTTTTAAAAATAACGTATCGAGTATTCCTTTTAAATCAAAAAGAGTGATCTGGCTTTTCTGCCTCTGCCAGTCATTCGCCAGAAACCCGCTTAACGCTATACATAAGTGTGTATTTTCATAATGATAACCTTTGCTGTAAGCGGCGCCTATCTCAAATATCTTCAGGTCTTTTATCCCGCGGTTAATATTATGGCTCAAAACGGCCAGGACGCCCGGCATAAGAGACGGCCTCATAATCTCCTGTTCAACACTCATATAATTTTTTACGGCTATAGCTTCGGGGATTTCGTAACCGAACGTTTTGTGAAGGCTCGCCCTGCTCGTAAGCCCATACGTAACAACTTCGCTTAATCCGAGCGAAATAAGTGTTTCCGCTGCTCTCTGCTTGACCTGCCATGAAAGCGGCCTTCGATCCGGATTGGGCACTATATGAGGTATGGTAGAGGCTATGTTTTCGTAACCGTAAATCCTCGCAACCTCTTCCACTATGTCTATCTCGTCTTTTATGTCCTGCCTGAAAGTAGGCACTATTACTTTAATAATGCCCTTCTTATGCGGCGTTACATCTAATGAAAGACCGGCTAAGACTTTTTTGATATACGGTGTGGTGAGTTCCAGATTTAATATTTCATTTAATCTGTCTATCCTCACCTCCACTGTCCGAAGGAGGCCTTTGGGCGACTTATCCCCTTTATCAACAAGTTCTCCTATTTCTCCGCCGCAAAATTCCTGCATCAAAAGGGCTGCCCTGTCAGATGCCGGAAGAACCATGCCGGGATCAACGCTTCTTTCAAACCTGAAGCTGGACTCTGATATAAGCGCTAACCTATATGATGTCCTTCTTATTGAAACAGGATTAAAATAAGCGCTTTCAAGCAGTATGTTTTGCGTACTGAAGTTCACTTCCGTATTCACGCTACCCATCACGCCGGCTATGGCTATGGGCTTTTCTTCGTCCGCTATAACAAGCGTCTTTTTTTCTAATTTTCGCTCGACGTTATCTATAGAAATTATCTTATCGGCTTCTCTTGCGCGCCTTATTACGACTTTCTGTCCTTTTATCTTATCGTAATCAAATGCGTGCATGGGCTGCCCGGTCTCAAATAACACAAAATTCGTTATGTCGACGACATTGTTAACGGGCCTGAGCCCCATGGAGACGATCTTCTTCTTCAGCCATTCCGGGGAATCTTTTACGGTTACGTTTTTTATCAGCCTCGCTGTATACCGCGGACAGAGGCCTTTGTCTTTTATTTCTACGGTGAATTCCCTGCTACCTGCTACCTTCGCCCTATTACCTATTTTCATAACCGGCATTTTGACCTTCTTGCCCGTCAGCGCCGATACTTCGCGCGCAATGCCGATGTAATTAAGGCAGTCGCTTCTATTAGGAGTTACTTCTATCTCCATAATATGGCCGCCGCCTTCAATAGCATCAATGGTTTTGACTTCGCTGCCGCTTTTGGTCAGCATATCCGCTATTTTTTCCGGCGAGTCTTTAATGCCAATATATTCTTTTAGCCAGTTGTAACTTATTTTCATATATACCTAAAACTGTTTTAAAAACCTTAAATCATTCTCGTAAAAAATGCGTATGTCGTTTATGCCCCACTTGAGCATCGCTATGCGCTCTACGCCCATACCGAACGCAAACCCTGTCCACTCCTCCGGCGAGATCCCGACGCCTTCCAGCACCTTCGGATTTATCATACCGGCGCCTAAGATCTCAAGCCAGCCTTTTCTCCCGCACACGCTGCAGCCTGAACCGCCGCAAATGATGCAGGAAACATCTACCTCCGCGCTGGGCTCTGTAAACGGAAAATAATGTGGGCGGAATCTTGTTTTTACGTTTTTGCCGAACATAGATTTACAGAATAAGTCCAGAACACCTTTTAAATCCGAAAATTTTATATTCCTGTCAACCATGAATCCCTCTACCTGATGGAACATAAAAGAATGGGATGCGTCGGTCGCGTCCGGCCTGTAGACCCTGCCGGGGATTATGACCTGAAAAGGCGGCTTTTCTTTTTCCATGACCCTTATCTGGCCCGTTGATGTCTGGCTGCGGAGCAGCATCTTATACTCTTTGCCCCGCTTCTCATGTTTTTCAGGAGCGAGATCAAGGAAAAATGTGTGAAAGTCCTCTCTTGAGGGGTGGTCGTCGGGAATATTGAGGCCGGTAAAATTATAATAGTCGGTTTCTATTTCCGGCGTTTCCACTATCCGGAATCCGAAGCCGAGAAATATATCGCATATCTCATCTATTATCTGAGTTAAGGGATGCCTCGTGCCGATTTCATATCTGGATCCGGGAAGTGATAAGTCTATCTGCTCTTTTGATTCGCCTCGTGCCGCGCCGAGAGCCTCAAGCTTCTCTTTGACTTTATCTTCAAGCGCCCTTTTAAGCGCATTTACGCGCTCTCCTACGCGGGGCCTGTCCTGCGAAGGTACATTTTTTATGTTTTTCAAGATCTCAGTAAGAGCGCCTTTCCTGCCGATATATTTTATGCGTAATTCTTCCAGCGCGTCGGCAGTATGGGCATTATTAAGAGCGTCTATTATCTCTTTTTCCAGCTGATTCAGATTATCTTCCATGTCCCAACCTTATTTTTTGGCTGTGGCGGGCGCTTTCTTCGCCATCTCAACTAACTTTGCGAATGCCGGCGCATCATTCACTGCCATATCCGCCAATACTTTTCTGTCTATTGCGGCTTTCATTTTCTTCAGGCCGTTCATAAAGCGGCTGTAAGAAATGGCGTTTAATCTGCATGCGGCATTTATCCTCGCTATCCAGAGCCGCCGGAAAGTCCTTTTTTTCACCTTCCTGTCTCTATAGCTGTAGACAAGAGCGCGCGCAACAGTCTCTTTGGCAGTCCTGTATAGCCTGCTCCTGCCTCCGTAGTTGCCCTTGGCCCTTTTTAATACTGCTTTTCGTCTTCTCCTCGAAGATACTGCATGTTTTACTCGTGGCATATCTTACTCCTTTTCCTTGATGTTTATCCTATCCATACGGCAGCTGTTTTTTTATTTTTTTGAAAAAGCTGCTTGATACAAGCGTTCTGTGTCTCAGGTGTCTCTTCCTTGATCGCGATTTTTTCGTCAATATGTGGCTCTTGCCGGCTTGCGTCCTTTTGACTTTTCCGCTTTTTGTTATCTTAAACCGTTTAGCCACGCATTTTCTTGTTTTCATTTTCGGCATTTTTTACTCCGTTTTATTTTGGGTTCAGGATCAGTATCATCATCTTGTTTTCCAGTGTGGGTATCTTCTCCGGCGTGGCAATATCACTTAAATCCTTCATAAGCCTGTTCATAACTTTCAGGCCTATATCGGTATGGGCCATTTCCCTGCCGCGGAATATCAGCGTTACCTTAGCCTTATCGCCTCGTCCCAGGAATTTTTTGAGATGTCTCAATTTGACCTGGTAATCATTCTCTTCTATGTTGGGTTTCAGCTTTATTTCTTTGATGCGTATTACCCGCTGTTTTTTGCGTGCAAGGCGTTCTTTCTTTTCCTGCTCATATTTATATTTTGAAAAGTTCATTATCCTGCACACCGGCGGGCTGGCCTTAGGCGCGACTTCTACCAGGTCAAGGCCGCTTTCTTTGGCCATCCGTATTGCTTCGCCTGTCGCTATTACGCCCATCTGCTCGCTGTTTTCTCCGATTACCCGGACTTCTTTTATGCGGATACCCTCATTAACTCTTACTCTGATTTGGATGGTAACCACCTCCGTTCAATGACCCCGCCGCGGCGGGGAAATTGATCCCGAACCCCGCCAGGCGGGGTGAGGGATCTTGTCGTTTATTGTTTCTTTTCTATTTCCTCTTTCACTTTCTTCACAAATTCATCAACCTTGACGGCGCCAAGATCGCCGGATTTCTTTGCCCTCACGGAAACGCTGCCTGAAGCAGCCTCTTTTTCTCCGACTATAAGCATATAAGGGATCTTTTCCAGTTCTGCGTCCCTTATCTTTTTCTGCATCTTCTCGTCTCTTCTGTCAATTTCGGCGCGTAATTCCTCTGCCGCGAATTTATGCCGCAAGCTCTCGGCATAATCGTTCTGTTTATTCGTAATCGGTATCAGAACCATCTGCGTAGGCGCAAGCCACAGCGGGAATTCGCCGGCATAATGCTCTATCAACGTGCCTATGAAGCGCTCAAGGCTGCCGAGGATAACCCTGTGCAGCATTATGGGCCTCGATTCTTTTCCGTCGGCGCCGGTATATTTCAGGTCAAATCTTTCGGGAAGCGCAAAATCGCACTGTATGGTAGCGCACTGCCACTGCCTTTTCAGCGCGTCTTTTATCTTTATGTCTATCTTCGGGCCGTAGAACGCGCCTTCGCCCTCGCATATGCCGAACGCGAGCCCCTTTTTCTTCAGCGAATTCATAAGGGCGGCCTGCGCTTCTTCCCAATCCTCGTCTTTTCCTATGTATTTATGCGGCTTTGTGCTTACTTCTATGGCAAAATCCTTGAACCCGAATATATCCATCACGTCCTTGACAAAATCAATGACCTTTATTATCTCTTCTTCGGCCTGTTCCCTCATGCAGAATATGTGAGCATCATCCTGCGTGAAACCTCTGACGCGCAAAAGCCCGTGGAGGACGCCTGATTTTTCGTGCCTGTATACGTCACCCAGCTCAAAATATCTTATGGGAAGTTCTCTGTAACTTCTTACCCTGGATTTATAGACCATTATATGGGCGGGGCAATTCATCGGCTTTATCGCGAACTCCTGGCACTCTATTTTGAAGATATACATATTTTCTTTGTAATATCCGTAATGGCCGGACTGCACCCAGATATCACTTTTCATGATGTGCGGCCCTCTTACAAATTCGTAACCCCTCTTAATGTGCTCTTTTTTTATAAAATCTTCTATTATGCTCCTCAGCATTGCGCCTTTGGGGTAATATAGCACCAGGCCCGCGCCGATATTATCCTCTATCGTAAAAAGTTCCAGTTCTTTGCCGAGTTTCCTGTGGTCTCTCTTTTTTGATTCCTCTATTATCCTGAGATATTCGACCGTTTCTTTCTCGGTCGGGAAAGCAGTACCGTAAATCCTCTGGAGCATCGGATTATTTTCGTTGCCGCGCCAATAAGCGCCTGCTATGGAAAGCAATTTGAAGCTTTTGACGTCTCCCGCGGAATCCACATGCGGCCCTCGGCATAGATCCACAAATTCTCCGTGCTTATAAATCGTCACTTCGTCGCCTTCAAGGCCTTCTATAATCTCGAGCTTATATTTTTCGCCCATTTTTTTGAAAAGCGAAATGGCATCTTTCTTTTTCATTATCTCCGAGACAAATTTGTCATTTTTGGAGACGATTTCCCGCATCTTTTCTTCTATTTTAGCAAGGTCCTCGGGCACAAACGGCTCCTTACGGTCAAAATCGTAATAGAATCCATCCTCTATGGCCGGACCTATCCCCAATTTGACGTCGGGATATAACTGCTTTACCGCGTCCGCCATTATATGCGATGCGCTATGTCGTAGTGTTTCGAGATTCATATGTTTTCCCTATGCCTGTTTAAGATTCTCAGCGGATCTTTGTAACCGGAATGTATGAGCATTTATGCTTTTACCTCTTATTTTATAAAAATCTTTTAGCATATCAAAAGTCACCCTAAAACGCGTAGCCGGACTCTGTGCTTGCCAAAACTCAATATCAAAACTTCGGCCTGCTTTAGTAAGCGGCACTATTCTCTCCCATATTTTACCTTTGCCTGAACGCACGGCTACTTTCTCTTTTTCTGCGGTTTAAAGCTTAAACTCTCAACATCTAGCTTGTCCGCGGTTCGCCCGGTCATTCTTTTTGTCCTGATAAGTTCATTCCTGCCGATAATATTAACTTTAACTTCGCCAAAGTCAGCAACAACCTTCTGTTTCCACGCCGAATTGAAACCTATGTTCGAAAGCCCCATTATTATATCGGCCCTTACCGGTTCGATTCCTATCTGATAAATCGAATTTTTATCAGTAAAGTTCTTGATTGTAATGCCTTTTAAAGGCGCGCCGAATTCCTTAAGCGCTTCATAAACTCTCTTGGCATTTTTCTCTCCGGGTTCTACCCAAATATCAATATCCTTTGTGTAGCGCGGCTCGACATAATAAATAACCGCATAAGCCCCTACTATCAAGTACTTGACTTTATGTTTGTTCAAGATTCTCAACAAATCTTTGTAATCTGAACCTATGTCCATCTTGTCCGGTTCCCTTTTCTTTTTGCAAAGCAAAAATTTGATTGGTGCCGGGAGGGGGAGTTGAACCCCCAAGGGTGTTACCACCCGCTGGATTTTAAGTCCAGAGTGTTTGCCAGTTTCACCATCCCGGCATCTTTTGGTACTGCAGACCAAATCGTTCAATGGCCCCTCCGCGCCTGCAATGCTTCTGTTCGTCGCATTGCTTTACGGCGCTGCGGGACCAAGTTTCGCTTCGCGAAGCTTGGTGGGCAGCACAGGACTTGAACCTGTGACCTCTTCCATGTCAAGGAAGCGCGCTAGCCAACTGCGCCAGCTGCCCAATATTGGAGGCGGCGAGCGGAATTGAACCGCTGATCGAAGTTTTGCAGACTTCTCCCTTAGCCACTTGGGTACGCCGCCGTCTAATCCCCCTTATTCTAACCTGGTTAGAATAGCAAACAAAAAGCACTTAAGATAATTTGACGCAACCTTAAGTGCTTTTTAAAGGGTTAATTCTTTTTCATCATTTTTTAATCTACTACTGCATTCCAACTTGTCAGGACTGGAACATCTGCGGTGTTTAACGTACCGGCTGTTGCCCCGCTTCCTTCCCACTTAACATGGCCGCCTACAAATAGTGCATTTACTCCATCCTTGCCATGATTAAGCGTAGTAGTAGCGCCAAGCACTCCTGCATTGGAAACTCCCCTGTCAGATGCTATTACGTCCGTTGATGTGTTCATTTCGCTTTGAGCAGTTCTATAAGCATAGCTTGAGTTGGTGAGAACTTTTGATGCACTTACAGTCGCTAAAGTTGTTTGACCTGCTTTTCTCGAGTCGCTCGAGCAATCCCATACTTTGGTGGTATCAATGTAATCGCTAAAAAGAGCGCCCATGGTTCCCTGGCCCGCTGTTCCGGATGGAAACGCTTCACTATTATCCCCCGCATAAAGATGCAGCGCTAAACCTATCTGCCTTAAATTGCTGGCACAACTCGTGCGCCTTGCCTTCTCACGGGCTTTTTGCACCGCAGGCGTAAGGAATGCTGCTAGTACACCTATAATTGCTATAACGACAAGGAGCTCTATCAAAGTGAACCCTCTTTTCTTCGCTTTTACTAAAGACATCTCCCCCCCCTTTCTGTTATTAATACGGATGTATTATATTAAGTCAGCACAAAGGTTACCATAGGTTATCTATTTTGTCAAGTAAAATTCCGCTTATTTTTTGCTTGGAAAGGCCTTTCAGAGTAAAGGCTGTCCCTTTTCGCAATATTAACGTAAAATCTTTATTCCCGGGGCCGAAAGGATCAATCCTGCCCCTGCGCGCAGGGGCAGGATTGATAACGACCATGTCCATGTTCTTTAACTTCATCTTCTTTCTGGCGTTTTCAATATGGTTATTCGTTTCAAGGGAATACCCCACAATAATCTTACGGCCTTTCCGCCTCCGGCGGACCCTACCCAGTTCCGAAAGGATATCGGGATTCCGCACAAGCCTTAAGATGTACTCCTTTTTTGTCCCTTTTTTTAGTTTTTTTTCGGAAAAAGCGGCAGGCCTGAAATCCGCCACAGCTGCTGCCATAATAACGCAGTCTGCCCCGTTAAAAGACCTCAACACTGCCTTTCTCATCTCAAGCGCAGTCTTGACAGGGATAAATCTTACGCCTTTGGGCGGCTTTAGCGCAGTGGGGCCGCTCACAAGTATTACTTTGTGACCTTTATTTTTCGAGGCTTTTGCGAGCGCATAGCCCATTTCGCCCGTGGAATAATTGGATATATATCTGACCGGGTCTATAGGCTCTACCGTCGGGCCGGCTGTTATGAGGAAAGTCTTTTTCGGCATATTATTTAAGCGCCTTTTTAACGGCTTCTATAATATCTTTTGTGTCGGCGATATGCCCTACGCCTTCGTAGCCGCAGGCGAGATACCCTTGGCGAGGGGCTACGAATTTATAACCGTACTTCTTCAGTTTCTCTATATTCTCCTGAACGGCTTTGTGGGTGTACATATTCTCGTTCATGGCAGGCGCTATCAATACATCTGCTTTGCTGGCTAAGACAACCGCGCTCAAGGCGCAATCCGCCAGTCCGCACGCAAGCCTTGATATCATATCGGCAGTAGCGGGCGCTATCAGTATAACGTCAGCCCATTCGGCCAGGGAAGTATGGCAGATGTCCCACTTCTCGCTGACTTTAAACATATCCGTAACGACTTCATTGCAGGATATGGTCTGCAAAGTCAGCGGCGTTATAAAATGCCAGGCATCGGGCGACATCACAACTTTGGTTTCACAGCCGAGCTTCCTCAGCGACCTTATAATATCACAGCTTTTATACGCCGCGATGCTCGCCGTGACTCCTATCAGAACGTTTTTGACAGGCTTCTTCATTATTTTCCGTCCCCGATTATCCTGTAAAATACCTTTCCTTCTTTTATTTCCTCAAGAGCCACAGTAGATGCCTTGATTTTTGGGCTAACATCCACAAGTTTCGGCCCGCCATCGCTTATCTCTATCGCCCGCTGGGAGGCAAGTAAAACAAGTTTGTAAATACTGTCTACCCTGTTCATCAACTGCTCTATCGGGATATACGACATATCTTTATCTTCTGCCATACTGCACTATACTCCTATCTTCCGTCTTTCGGCTTTTATGATACATCCGAGTTCGGCCATAGCGTGTTTTATACTGTCGTTAATTACCGAATAATTATACATCGGTAAATACGAGATCTCTTTTTTTGCTACCGCGATCCGGGTCTTTATCTCCGTCCCGTTATCTGTCCCGCGCTGTTTTAATCTCTTTCTTAATTCTCCCAGCGACGGCGGGAGTATGAATATAAAAATGCTGTCCGGGCAGAGCTTCTTTACCTTCATCGCCCCTTTTACGTCAATGGCAAGCATGACATCCTTGCCGCCGGCGAGGAGTCTATTCACTTTATCCTTCGGGGTGCCGTAATAATAACCGAAATTCCTCGCCCACTCAAGAAGAGAGCCTTTTTTGATCTTCTCCCTGAATTTTTTTCCGGTTACAAATATATAATCTTTCCCGTTTTTTTCTCCCCTGCGGGGCAGCCTTGTGGTAAGCGACACGGAACGGGTAAGACGCGGCATCCTTTTCACCAGCAATTCGCATAATGTCGTCTTGCCGCTGCCGCTTGGGGCTGAAATTATGAAAAGAGTGCCCTTTTTTTTCATTCTATATTTTTCAGCTGTTCCCTGATTTTTTCTATCTCACCTTTTATATTGATAACGTGGCTTGATATCTGAAAATCGCTGGACTTGGCCCCGACGGTATTTATTTCCCTTATAAGTTCCTGCGCTACAAAATCCAGCGTCTTGCCTTTTTCGCCGCCGGACGTCAGAGATCTTTCAAAGCTTATAGCGTGGCTTTTGATGCGGGTTATTTCTTCTGTGATATCGCAGTTTTTGGCGTACATAGCCACTTCCTGCGCCAGCCGCTCCTTATCTATTTCAATGCCGCCTGATAGTTCCTTTATTTTTTGAGATAGATCGCTCTTGTAATGTTCTACGCTCCTGGATGACCGTTTTTCTATTATCTCTATGGCCTTTTTTATCTTTTTGACCCGGGAAAGGAGGTCCTTGGAAAGGTGTACGCCCTCTCTCCTTCTTGATTCATCAAGGTTTTTCAGCGCCGCATCAAGCGCTTTTTTTAAGCCGGACCAGACTTCTCCGGAATCTATTTTCTGGGCCTCATAAGTTATGACTCCGGGCAATGTGACCAGATAATTTATATCTACATCGCCTTTTAATTTCTGCTCCTTCGCAAATGATTTTATTTCCCGGAGGAGAGAAACCGCCAGTTTTTTATCAATAGACACCTTTTTTTGCGGCTTTTCATATGCGTCGTCGTAGCTGATGGATACATTGATCCTGCCTCTTTTTACTTTCTTCTGCATATACTCCCTGATCCTGTCCTCAAACATACTCAGGCCGGCCGGTATCCTCGGTACAATATCAAAAAATTTGTTGTTCAGGCTCTTTACCTCTACTCTTATCATGCCCAATCTGCCGCTTGCTTCTCCGCGGCCGTAGCCTGTCATGCTCCGTATCATAATTTACCGCCCTTGTCCACCTGGACAACACCGGCGTACATTCCTCTTACGCCGGGTGTCTAAGCCCAGACTTTCTTCTTGCACAATTTCAGCTCGATTTCTTTCACCGGATATACGTTCACAATTATATCGCCGGGCTCAAACCACAATTTTATCTCTCTTGCGGCCTCTTCTTTGTTTGTAGAAGCATGGATCACGTTTTCGTAAACACCCTTTGTCGTGATCCTGCCATAAGCCCCTCTTATGGATACGGGGTCTGCCTCTTCCGGATTTGTGGATCCGCATATCTGGCGGACCTTGCTGATCGCATCCTCGCCATAATAAACCATTGCCATCACTTTGTGTTTATGATAATCCCCCATTATATATTTTATGAGTTCCTCAAAAAACGGCTTATCTTTCATATGGCCGTAATGTGCTTCTGCCAGTTCCCTGGACACCTTTACTATTTTTGTGGCTACTATGTCCAGTTTCGTCTCGGAAAGACGCGTTAATACATTGCCTGTGAGTGATTTATTCAGTCCGTCCGGCTTTATTAGTATTAGCGTCGGTTCCATAATGCTTCTCCTCCAATAATAGGTAATATTATAACAATGAATTATAAAATCGTCAATGCTTTTAGGGTCTGCCCCTTATACCTGCTGCCGTTTGATAAAATTGTAAATGCGTTCCAGGTCATCAAGAGAATAGTAGTCTATGCAGATCTCTCCCCGCTTTTTACCGTGCTT
>CAYIQH010000026.1:0-11157 GCA_964365575.1 uncultured Planctomycetia bacterium
CTTCCAGATATTAGGTTTGGCCTTTTCTATGGTTTTCTGCTCCTCTGTCAGATAGTATTCAATCTCAAACATCCGTTTAGGCATGGTCTGGTATTCATAGGTCCATACATAGCTTCGCCTGTCGGCAAAAGCATTTTCCGGAATCCACGCTGCACTTAAAATACAGATTGTAATAACAGCTGATATTTTCTTAAACATTTCCCCTCCTTTTATTGAAATCTATTTTCAATTATACCCTAAAAAAATTCCTTCCCCCGTTTTAATTATTGCCCATTTTCACCTCCTCATTCAAGCTCTTGTTTTGCGTTCTTTTTTAAATACTCTAAAAGCCTCCGGCGCTCTTCATCACTGAGTCCCCTGCCATACCTGGTTATGTAGGCCTCGAGTTTCTGATACGTATATTTCCGGGGCGGATATACCCTATGACACGCCGTGCATTTAGCGCGATATAATAAATCCGGATCGCGCGCCTCAGCATTAACCTGTTTTGTCGCAGCCATACAACCAAACAAAAACATTACGAACACCAAAACTACTATTTTCAAATTTATCTGCCTTCCTGTATTACTTATTGAAAACTATTTTCAATTATTACTTAAAAAAAATACACCACCTTATTTAGGGCATTTACTGCATACTCCGAATATCTGTAGCTTATGCCTAAGCGGAGTAAAGTGTTTTTCTTTCGCGAGTTTTTTCTGAAGCTCTTCTATCTTCGGTTTTATAACTTCTGTATAGCTGCCGCACTTAATACAGATAAGGTGGTCATGGTGTTCATGCCCATATCGATGCTCAAATCTGGATATACCGTCACCAAAGTCCATCTCATTACAAAGGCCTGCTTTTTCCAATAGCTTCATCGTTCTATATACAGTAGTGTAACCTATGCCGGAATTTTTCTTTTTCACTATTTTGTATAATTCATCTGCGGAGAGATGTTTTTCTATCGAGAGAAATGTCTTTAATACCTCTTCTCTCTGCGGCGTATATCTAAGCCCATTCTCCATGATAAACTTTTCTAATATCTCGATCTCTTTTCTCACGCTGTTACCTATCTCGATTTACATATTATTGAAAGCAGTTTTCAATAGTATCACACAAACTATTTTTTGTCAAGAAAAAATAGTTTGTGTGAATTATTTCCCTTTTAAGTTCTCGAACGTCTCTTCGTGGCCTATCTCTTCACCCATGATATGCGTGGCAAGCTGGTAGGTATCATGGTCTTTGCCGAATGTCTTTTTGGCTATTTTATTATAGACTTCGATAGCTCCGGCTTCGGCTTCTGTGACCAATTTTATTATCTCATCGTAATCGCTTAGATTCTTCATTACTCCGGGATACGGACTATTTGCGTTTTTCTCTATGTCGCTTAAACTATTTGTCGGCAGCCCGCCGAGTTCGATGATCCTCTCTGCCAATTCCTGGGCATGCTCAAGCTCATCTTTCGCGATTTTGCCCAAAAACTCCGCCATGTCCTCATATCCTTTGCCCTCAACTGCCTGCGCCATGTACCACCATGCATAATACGCCAGCCATTCATCGCAATATGCCTTATTCAGATCTTTGATCAGATCCTTTAGATCAACTTCTACAATCTCCCTGGACTTTTTACCCATTTTATTACCCCCTTATTTTGATACCTATTATACATGATAAAACAAGCTTATCCAAAGAATTTCTCGCCTTGCGCCCAATTTCCCCCGTCAACTTCATCAATAACCAAATACGTACTTTCTTTTTTCTTGCCGGCTACCCTGAGGAGCGTTTCGGAGAACTCTTTCGCTATCGCATCCTTTTGCACTTTATTCAATTTGCCTACCAGCTTTAGATTTATATAAGGCATTCTCTTCCTCCTTTCCAAATTCCTTAGCGGCGTTTTTGGGGAACCCATACTGCTCCTTTACGTTCTGGCGGTATGTCTTTTTTTTCAGGATGCCTTATAAGTTTTTTAAGAAAATCCTGATATTCTTTGAAAGGCGGTTCATTATTCAATTGCCGCAGCTCCTCTACTTTTTTATAGTCAGCCCAGCTTTTATCGTATTCTTTCTTTTCGTAATACGCGATTGCCCGTTCAAAGAAATAATAACTGCTATTCGGGTTCAGCTCAATTGCTTTACTGCATTCGGATATGGCACTATCATATTGACCCGTATTGCAAAGCATAATTCCCAGGCGTCCGCATGCCTCGGCATTTTTGGGATCAATTTCTATAGCCTTTCTGAAATCGGCGAGGGCCTGGTCGTATAATTTTTTCTTGGCATACACATCTCCTCTATCCAATAAAGCCCTGATATACTTTGGATCTATTTCTAATGCTCTGGTATAATCGCTTATAGCTTTATCATGCGAACCTTTCTTCTCATAAACCGCTCCTCTGCCATCGTAAGCACGAGCGTATCGCGGGTCTATTTCTATTGCCCTGCTGTAATCAGAGACGGCTTGGTCGTAGAGATGTTTTACGCTATAGGCATTGGCTCGTCCCATATACGCATGAATGTATTTCGGATTTAATTCTATTGCCTTCGTAAGGTCGGTGACAGCTTCGTCATATTTACCTTTTTGTTGATAAGTCAGCCCTCTAGTGGCATATGCTTCGGTTAGGGCCGGGTTTAGTTCAATTGCTTTATTAAGGTTGGTTATAGCCTCGTCGTATAAACCCTTCTTTAAACAATCGAGCCCCTTATTGTGATAAAATGCTGCGTCCTTTGGCGTATCTTTACCGCTATCTTCTTCAGCGGCAAAAGAATATGAGCTAAGGTGGCATGTTATCAGAATTGCCATTAATATCTTCTTCATCCCTTTTTACTCTCCTCTTTCATAAAAATCAATTCCGCATTCTTACATTATAATATAAGATCAATCACTAAATAACACAGCGCTCCCACAATCAGACACACAGAGAAGCCGTGTGTAAGAGAAATTGCGATTGCGCCGACTAAGCCAAGTACCGATGCGATACCGTTGATACCGTACATCCACGGGATAAAGCGCTCTAAGCCGTCTTCATCCATTAAATTTATGGCGGTCGGAAAAGGGATCCCGAGCAAAAATCCCAATGGAATCAAAAAAGAGGCGCTTATAATACATTTGATTATAACACTATTAGCTAAAAAAGCGTTTAGTACGAAGTTATGTATGAAAAATATGGCTATTATTGATACAAATATAAGGAAAGCCGCCGCTTTTATCCGTTTTATGTTATCGTTAAAAAGCTTACTGCCGTAAAAGCTCCCGGCGCCCATGCCGGACAAAAGCGACCCCAAAAGCACGGCAAGCGATACTGTAGGCGAACCGAGAAAGAGCGTAAGTTTTTGAAAAAATGAGATCTCTATCAGCATAAATCCTGCACCGAGCAGCATAAATAGTACGATCGAGTTGGCGATTTTCATATTAAGCTTGATGAATATAGCCGGCAATATTATTACTAATGCGCAGGCTGATACTGCTATGAATAGAATAAACAAGACTTCGGCAGTAAGCCCCTTTTGATGCTTAAAGAAAAATGGCTTATCATCCTTAGCGGGACTTATGTCTATGCGCATACGGCCTATTATTTTATCTAAGTCCGGTTTTTCTCCTAACAGATCCGCCATAGTCATATTAAAAAGGGCCGTGTCGGGGCCCATATCCATACTATGCCCCATCTTAGAATGATCCATCTTAGAATGATCCATCGGCGGCGTAGCAGGCGCCTGCGTATGCCCCATCTTAGCATGATCCATCTTAGAATGATCCATCGGCGGCGGCGTTTGGGCAGCTTGCGCCTCTTGTGCCAGCACGGCCGGTGGCGCTGCAGCGGCGGCTTGTTTAGCGGCATATTCTTTTAACTGTGCGTCGTACGGCATATAAGAGTAGTAGACATCATCGCCTTTCAGCATCTGCATGATTTTGTAGCTATTTTCTATCTCCTCATAAGTAAAAGGTTTTTTCTTAAGGACTACTACCGGATTCATGCCCTTTCCGATTACATAAAAACAGTTCATTGCGTCCTGATGCTTTACACCTTCTTCTCTAAGTGCCGTCAAGGAAGTCATGATAAAACGGAGCGTTTCGGGCGCATGATGAAAAACACCTATCATTCTGCCTTCGTCTGTCAAGTGATCAAGATATTCCCTGACGGACTCAACAGTAAAAAGATAATTCTCCGTCAAGGCAAATCCCTCAAGAGTTCGCGATGTCTTTGTGAGCGGGATTGTAATCATTATGATGTCGTATTTTTTATCGGAACCTCTTACAAAACTTCTTCCCTCGTTGACGACCATATTTACATTTTTAAAATCCGTGTATATCCCTCCGTTGTAGTCCCTGTATTCCTTAACTATATTTACAAAATCCGGATTAACTTCCACGCCTGTGATATCTTTTACTCCGCCAAGCAACCCAAGTAAGATTTCACGGCCGCCGCCCGGCCCGATAACAAGCATGCTGTCAGTTTCATATTTTTTCAAAGACAGGAACGGGATGCCTCCGGAAAAACCCATGGTTAAAGCCGCTGCTAGTCTATCTGCTTTCCTTAAATCACCGTCAAACCCGTACATCGCCGTACCTGCCGCGCCGTCTACAAAAAGATGCATTACGCTGTTGTCGCCTTTAAATGCGACTAAATCAGTGCGGCCGAACGCGCTCCATTTGCTTTCCATAGATTCCACACTGGAGCCCGGCTCAGTCAGCATCCCATATAAATCTTTATTGGGATCTTCGGCAATGGGGACTTCTTTTAAAAACGGAAAAAGGATACTTGCGAAAAAAAGAAGGGCACACACAAATGACAATACTGCCTGGATTTTTAACGATAATAATTTTTTGCCGCCGGCAAGAAAAAAGGATGAAACAGCGCCTAAAGCGCCGATGAATAAAACACCCTTTACGCCGCCGATAATATTCAACATCCATAGGGATAATATGGATCCGGCTGCAGCCCCAAGAAGATCGGCCGCATAAAGCCTGAAGCTTTCCTTCGCAAAAGCACGAAAGGCTAGCGATAATGCTACACCCGCAAAAAAGAAAGGCACGGAGAGAATGATAAAATACAGGAATTTATTATCGGCAAAAAGAGCGAATTCTGTTATCAGGATTATATATAGTGAAACGGTTGCCGCAAACAAACTGCTGTAAAAAGAAAGTTCTTTAAACGGCTCGTTCAATTCTTTATGCTGCCATTTATAGAAAGCAAATATGCCGCCGCATCCAAGCCCGAGGATAGCGAGGGATACTATCATAAAAGCGTAGTTATACGCATAAATTACCGAGGTCACCCTGCTCGCCACTATTTCAAGCGCAAGCATAGCCGAAGAAAGTAAAAAGATACCTATTAATTGTTGTCCAGCCATTTTACTGCATCCTTTGCATGATAAGAAATAATCAAGTCCGCCCCCGCCCTTTTGATTCCTGTCAGTATCTCGAGAACTAATCTTTTCTCTGCCTCTTGACCTTTGGCCCCGGACCCTAGATCTCTGCAATACGCCTTTACCATCGCATATTCGCCGCTTACGTTATAAGCCGCCAGCGGCGGATGACGGAATTTAGTACTGGCCTCTTTAATTATATCCAGATAGGAAAGCGCCGGTTTTACCATCACAATATCCGCCCCCTCTTTAATATCAGTTTCTATCTCTTTCATGGCTCTTGCTCTATCCTTATAATCAAGCTGATAGCCGCTCCTATCGCCAAACTCGGGGGCTGATCCTGCTGCGTTTCTGAATGGGCCATAAAAATTTGAAGCAAATTTGGCGGAATATCCCATTATCTTAGTGCGGCGAAAGCCGTTTTTATCCAATATCTTTCGTATTGCTGCCACTTGTTTTTTTGCCATTGCCGAAGGGGCTACATAATCCGCTCCCGCTTCCGCGTGCCTGAGCGCCATATCTGAAAGCGCCTCCAGCGTCCTCTTGTTATCGATTTTGGCGTGTGACTTTGTGACTTTGTGACGTGGTGACTCTAAGATACCGCAATGGCCGTGCGAAGTATAAGCACATAAGCATATATCGGTAATGACGGTCATATCCCTCGCCGCTTTTTTTACAGCCTTCACTGCCTGCGGCACAATGCTATCCGTCGAATAGGCATAACTGCCTTCCGCGTCCTTACGCCCGCGTGGGCAGATACCGAAGAGAAGGATAGTTTTTATTCCCGATGCCCGGGCCTTGAGTATATCTTTCAAAAGATTGTCAATGGATAATCTCGCGATGCCCGGCATCAATATCACCGGTTCTTTTTTATGGGCCCCGTCAACAACAAAATACGGCATGACCAGGTCTTCTTTTTTTATTTTAATCACTTTTTTTCGATTCTTACCGACCAGTAGCTACCGGCCTTTTTTTGCTCTATAATTTTGTGGCCTTCTGCTTTGACAGAGCCCGGGACATTCTCGATAGGCGGCCCGTCATCAAGCCACACTTCCAGGATATCGCCTTCTTTCAGTTTCGAAAGCTCTACTTTAGTCTGCACAAAGTTAAGCGGACATGCCACACCCCGCAAATCTTTTACTGCTACGGGCGTAGGCGCTGACGAAAGCGCCGGGTTTTTGACTCCCTCTCTTATGGGCGCGCTTGCCGTTTTAAAATTAAATGAATTATCCATCGCCTCATAAAGTTCCCGGACCGACACCGCGAGAGACCGCACGGCCGTTTCTTTTTCCAGAAGGGCTTTACGATCTTTCTGTTCTGCAAGAGATATAATATCTCTATGCGACCTGTCGATCAGGCCTGTTTCTAAAAAATGTTTTATGAATGCCGCGTATGTATCATCTTCGCTCTTCGGCTCGACGCCCCTTGTTATCAGAAGCATTCTCGCTGCGTAAAAAACAAGTTTTGCAAGGAGCGTTTCCTTCTCTTTGCTGCTCAAGCCCGGAGACGCAAGATTCGATTCTGTCTTTTCAATATTAGCGAGGTCCATCTCGAGAAGATCGAACAACCCGGCCGAGCATTCACCCCCCCGCCGTTCCGCGAGGCTGAAAGGCACCTCACTATCCCAATCGAAATAATAATTCTTATCCTCTTCAAAAGAGGGAATATCTTTAAATCCGGCGCAAAGCCCTTTCAGGTCTTCTTTGCCCTGCCTTAAGATATAATCCCGGAATGTTTTGAATTCATTGCTCCGGGACAGATATTTTCTGAACAGTTCGATGACCAGCTGCGGAAGGTCTTTTGCGGATATTTCTCCGACTTGTGCCGCAAGGGTTGTTTCTCCGTCGCGGATAACGGCTCCGGCGAGCACGTTGTATGCCGGATAGAGCTTGCCTTCTTTCCTTAATGCCTTGCCGGAAAATCCCAGATCTGCGACAGGATGCTGGCCGCACGAATTCGTGCAGCCGGAAATATTGAACCTGACCGGGCCCAGTTTGTCCAGGTCAAGGCCGCTTGCCTTTAGCTGCCGCATCAGGGCCTTTGCCGCCTGACGCGAAAGGCATATGCCGAGCTGGCAGGTTGCCGCCCCTGTGCAGGAAAGTATCTCGCCGTAGATTGCGGGCTCATCGATACCCT
Organism: uncultured Planctomycetia bacterium; assembly: GCA_964365575.1. Classification (GTDB taxonomy): domain Bacteria; phylum Omnitrophota; class Gorgyraeia; order JAHIPI01; family JAHIPI01; genus CAYIQH01. The sequence continues at coordinate 7,482 of CAYIQH010000026.1, forward strand.
CGAAGGCAGAGCGGAGAAAATTATAAATATTCCCCAGATTATTCAGTGGTATGTTCCTCAACAAAATATTCTGGTTTTTTGTCAGGCGCACGACATCATCACCGAATACTTTAATGAAGCGCTCCAATTTTATTGCCCGTTCAGATGATATAAATCCCAGCCGGAGCGGAATTAATACTGAATATAATCCTTTCTGTTTTTGCTCCCTGGCAAAACGGGGCTTCCATATGGCGAAACCGGTAATATCCTCCGGTTCTTCCTGCGGCACGAGAGGAATAACGGTCTTATTCTCTGTTTCATTAACCTCAAGCGGCGTAAAACCTTCCTTTATAATTTTTGAATATTCTTCATGGAACTTTCTTTTGAATTCCTCCTCGCCGAGCGAGTCCCACAAGAAACGGCTGCGCGCCGCATGTTTATTTTTGCGGTTGCCGAATTTGAAAAAAACATTCTTCAGAGCCTTTGCCACAGGGTATGCTTCCCGGTCTTCGATAAAATCAAACAGCAGTTTCCCGGTTGACGATTTTGCGCCCATGCCGCCTGCCACATATACCCTGAAGCCATTTTTGCCGTCCTTCACTTTCGCTATAAAGCCAATATCCGAAATAGTTGCATAGCCCTTATCTTCCGGGGATCCCGAGAAAGCAATTTTGTATTTCCGGGGAAGATTCCAGGAATCGCTCTCTGCGATAAGCCTGGATGTTAAGGCAAACGCATAAGGCGAGACATCGAATTCTTCATCGGGATCAATACCGGCATCATCCGGTGCTATGATATTCCTGACGGTATTCCCGCCGCCGCCTCTGGTCGACAGGCCCAACTTTTTTATATCCCTTATAATAGAAACTATGTCATCAAGCTTTACGTAGTGAATCTGAAGTTCCTGGCGGGAAGTAACGTGAATGTCGCCTACTCCGTACTTAGAGGCAATGGCGCCTATCCCCTCCAGCTGGCGAGGGGTCACAGCACCTGCAGCGCATCTTATCCTCACCATATACGTGTCGGGTTCCCGCTGTTCATATACTCCGAACGGGACGCGGTGGGCTTTCAGTTCCGTCTGAGAGGCCTCGCCGCTTCTATATTTTTTTATCAATTCTTCAAGCTGGCTAATCTCGTTATCCAGATCAGCCGGCAGGTTATATTTCATCATCGCTGATCACCTCCAAGCCTACCTGTTCGGCTATTTGGCCGTTTATTTTAAACACCTTTATATCTTCCTTTCCCCCCGTCAATGAAATAATGGCGTATAATAAGGCAGGATCGTGAGCCAATTTTATATCTTCGTCAGAAGGACGGGCAGGTGTATGGGGATGGCTGTGATAAACTACGCATAAGTCCAATCCCTTTGATCTGGCATCCCGCGCTACAGTGAACTGCTCTTTCGGGTCAAAAGAAAAATGTTCATCGGATTTATCTATATTGGATAATGGATAAGAAGCCGTTATAATGCCGTCTTTAGCCGCAAGGTAGCCGCACGCCTCAAGCGGCGCGTCTCTTCTGGCATGTTCAATCACCAATTCAATAATCTGCCTTTTAATCTTCATGGCCTAGCCTTCTATTGCCGGGAGGGTTTGTTTTTAAGATCACACGGGGGGATCTCTTCATCTATTAATTGCCTGATTGTAGGATTATGCCCACACACCGGACAGCCGGGATTTCTTTTTATAGACACCTCGCGGAAATTCATACGTAACGCATCAAAAATGAGAAGCCTGTTTACCAGAAGATCCCCTTTGCCGATCAGAAACTTCAAAGCCTCCGCAGCCTGTATAGTTCCCAGCATACCGGCAACCGCTCCCAATATGCCTGCCTGTGAGCACGATGGTACCGCGCCTTTCGGCGGCGGGCCAAAGAAGGCGCACCTGTAGCAGGCTTTGCCAGGTATATATGTCATGGCCTGTCCGTCGAAACGCAAGATGCCCCCGTGAGAAAAAGGCTTGCCTGCAAAGACGCATGCATCGTTAATAAGAAATTTAGCGGCAAAGTTGTCTGTCCCGTCAATAATGAAATCGTAACCGTTAATGATATCGGCAATATTATGCGAGTCTACTCTCACCTGATGAACGATTACTTTGACGTCGGGATTAATCGCCTGGATTTTCGTTTTTGCGGATAAGACCTTGGGTTTGCCCACGTCGGGTGTAAAATGAATAACCTGGCGCTGTAAATTAGATAATTCGACATCATCGCCGTCCGCAATGCCTATCGTGCCGACCCCTGCCGCCGCCAGATATAATGCCGCCGGAGCGCCGAGCCCGCCTGCGCCGATAATAAGCACCCTGCCTTTTAATATCTTCTCCTGCCCTTCCACTCCCACATCGGCTAAAATAATATGGCGGCTGTACCGGTCTATCTGGTTATCATTCAGGGTCATCGCAGTGTCTCCAGGGATTCTTTTATATCATCGATCAAATCGTCGGTATCCTCTATGCCGACGGACAGCCTCACCATCGTGTCCCTTACTCCCATCTCATTTCTTACTTTCTCGTCATATTCACAGAAGATTGTTGAGGCAGGATGAATTATCAGTGTCCTGTTGTCATGCAAATTAGTCGCCCGCCTTATAAGCTTTAGGTTGTCCATGAACTTGAAACACTCCTTTTTCGATCCCAGGTCGAATGTTAGGACAGCGCCGGGCCGCTCTCCGAACTGTTTTTTGGCGATACTATAAAAAGGTGAATCCGCAAGATCCGGATAATTTACGGACCCTATTGCCGGATGTCCTTTCAGATACCGCGCGAGCTTGACGGTATTGGCACAAGCCGCTTCAATTCTAAGCGACAACGTTTCAAGCCCTAAATTCTGCAGATAGGCGTTGTGCGGTGACATGCAGCAGCCGATATTCCGATAGACTTCGCGCCTGAGCCGGGTAATGAAAGCTAACGGCCCGTATTTGACTGCGTCCTGTTTTAATTTAATGTTTTGGTTCCAATCATACAGCCCATGATCAATTATAATCCCACCGACGCTCGTCGCTCCTCCTGAGATCCATTTGGTGCTTGAGATTACCTCGATGTCCACGCCGAATTCTTTTGCCGGGAAAAGATAGGGCGGCGTCATTGTAGTATCCGCAATAAGGAGAACGCTGCTTCGCCTTGCGACGCCGGACAATGCCTTAATGTCGGCAATTTCAAGCTGCGGGTTTGTGATAGTTTCCAGAAATATCGCCCTAGTTTTATCGTCTATGAGCCGCGCCGCTTCCTCCGGATGAGTCAAATCGGCGTATTTCGTTTTGAGCCCCCAATCCTTAAGTGTTTGTTCAAACAAAGAATAGGTGTTGCCGAAGAGGTGCTTACTGGTAACGATATTATCGCCTGTCTTGGCAATCGTCAAAATGGTGTTAGATATAGCTGCCATGCCGGATGAAACCGCCAGCACAGCCGTGGCGCCGCTCATTGCCTTCACGCGGTTTTCAAAGTGCTCTACAGTAGGATTAGATATGCGTGAATACATGTGAGCCAGCTTCTTCCCATGAAAGGCAAGCTCCAAATCTTCGGCAGTCTTAAATTCAAATGTCACATTGTCATAGACGGGAATATGAAGTGACCCATGAACATCTTCTTTTAAAAATCTGGTATGCAGTATTTTAGTAATAAATTTTAGATCTTTCACTTTCCACCGCCCATAAAATATAGGAAATCGATTTCGTCGCCGTCTTTCAAGTTTGTAACTCCTC
>CAYIQH010000027.1:0-11077 GCA_964365575.1 uncultured Planctomycetia bacterium
TGTACCTGTCGAGATCAATACAAACTCTCTTGAGATATCTGTTCCTTCTCCTGCGCAGCAGGAGGAGCCTGCTTCGCAGGAGGAGCCGCCGGCGGCAGAACAGTAATATATTTTCTAACCTGGTTAGTTTTGCCAGATTAGCAGACTAACCAGGTTAGATGAGGTTATAACATGTCAAACACAGTTTTAATAGGCGCGCAATGGGGAGATGAAGGGAAGGGCAAGATAATAGATATCCTTTCCGAAAAATCCGATATTATAATACGTTTTCAGGGCGGGAATAATGCGGGCCATACCGTTGTCATAGGCAATGAATCATTCATCTTGCACCTTATACCTTCCGGCATACTGCACAAAGGCAAGATGTGTGTCATAGGAAACGGTGTCGTAGTTGACCCGGAGGCGCTTCTGGAAGAGATAGATGCTCTTAAAAAGAGGCATATAGATGTAGACAGCTCCCTTATAATCAGTGACCAGGTGCACGTCATATTTCCCTACCATAAACTGCTTGACGAACTGCGCGAGCAGAAAAAATCTTCAACAAAGATAGGGACTACTAAAAGAGGCATAGGCCCGTGTTATGCCGACAAAGCGTCGCGGTGCGGCATACGGATGACAGACCTTTTAAATCCTGAGAAGTTTAAGGAAAAACTAAAATTCAATATAGACGAAAAGAACGCTATACTGAGAACCTTGTATAATCACAACGGATTTTCTCTGGACGACATGTACCATCAATACATAGATTACGGAAAGAAGATATCCAGGTATATGCAAAATGCGCCGCTCTACCTTAATAATGCTTTGCAAAAAGGTAAATCTCTCTTATTCGAGGGGGCGCAGGGAACGCTTCTTGATATAGACCACGGCACCTATCCCTTTGTTACTTCAAGCAATGCCACCGCGGGCGGCGCCTGTACCGGTACCGGCATAAGCCCGGTAAATATTGATAAAGTCCTGGGTGTGGCAAAGGCATATACCACGCGTGTCGGGGAAGGGCCATTCCCTACGGAATTCGGGCCGGAATTAATGGAAAAGATACGTAAAAAAGGCAAAGAATTCGGGGCGACGACAGGCAGGCCGAGGAGATGCGGGTGGCTGGATGCCGTAATATTGAAGCATGCCGTCATGATAAACGGCCTGACAGAACTCGCGCTTACCAAACTGGATGTGCTTGATGATACCGATACAATTAAAGTCTGCACCGCGTATAAATGCGGCGGCAAGATCCTGAAAGATTTTCCGGGCAATATGGAAACACTTTCCGCGTGCCAGCCGGTTTATGAGGAATTGCAGGGCTGGGAGGCTGATATAACTTCGGTTACAAAATACAGGCACCTGCCCATTAAAGCCCGGAAATACATTGCGTATATTTCGAAACTTGTCAACCGGAAGATAACTATGGTGTCTGTCGGTTCCGAGCGTAAGCAGACGCTAATAAGGGTGTAAGTTTGGGGTCAGACCCTCGTTATGTAAACTACGCGGTGTTAAGGGTCTGACCCCAAGAACATTCAATGCAAAACATTCCTACTCACATAGCCATAATAATGGACGGAAACAGACGCTGGGCGAGGAAACACAGGCTGCCGGCTGCCGCCGGCCATATCGAGGGAGTAAAAGCGATAGAGAGAATAATAAAAGCCGCGCCGGCACTCGGAGTGAAATTTCTTACCCTGTACGCCTTCAGCACGGAAAACTGGAAGCGCTCTCCGAAAGAAGTCAATGCCCTTCTGAAACTCCTGGAATATTATCTGGATACTCAGTTCGATAATCTGGTAAAAAACGGGATACGGTTTAATACAATAGGCAAGATAGACGAATTCCCCGTAAATCTACGGGAGAAAATAGATAAAGTCAAAGGATTGACAAGAGATAATTCGCGCCTTGTGTTAAATCTGGCGCTGAATTACGGCGGGCGGCATGAGATAACAGAGGCAGTACGCCGCATAGCAAAAGAGGCAAAGGAGAGCAGGCTTAAGATCGAGGACATATCGGAAGAATATTTTTCCGAGCATCTCTATACCGCGGGAATGCCGGATCCGGATCTTTTGATCCGCACAAGCGGCGAGTTGCGGCTGAGCAATTTCTTATTATGGCAGGCATCGTATTCAGAGATCTATATAACGAAGAAATTGTGGCCTGATTTCGGAAAAGAGGATTTAAAAAAAGCCATTGGTGAATATCGAAACAGGAAGAGAAGGTTAGGAGGATGACATGCTAAGGGATAGGCTCATAAGCTCTGTTTTAGTGATATCGCTTACCCTATTGGTCATTTATTTGTTTCCTAACTGGATATTCTGCGCTGTTGCTACCATGTTTATCACGCTTGCGCTTTATGAATTCTACTCTATGGTAGAGAAGAAAGGGATAACGGTATATAAATACTTCGGGACTTTTCTCGGCGTGCTTGTGCCTGTCTTTACTTACCTTGAATACAATATGAAGACGGAGGGGGTAGTGGTCTTCTCCATAGTTTTATTCGCCGTGTTTATATTTGCCCGGCAGCTTGCAAAGAAAGACGGCTCAGATATCCTGGCATCGACCGCCGTTACGCTTTTCGGAATACTTTATATAAGCTGGTTCTTTACTTTTATAATAAAACTGAAATATCTCCCCAACGGAAGCAACCTAGTAGCGTTTCTCCTTTTACTTACGGAGGGAGGGGACGCTGGCGCTTATTTTGTAGGATCTGCGACGGGAAAACATCTTTTAATACCGCGTATAAGCCCCAAAAAGACCATAGAAGGGACAGTCGGGGGATTTGTAACTACTTTGATACTGGCTGCTTTGAGCAGGCCGTTTCTGCCTGAGATGTCAATGCAGCAGATAATGATCGCCGCTGTCCTTATAGGCATCATTTGCCCCATAGGCGACCTTGCTGAATCACTCCTGAAGAGAGACTGCGGCGTGAAAGATTCCGGCGAATGCCTTCCCGGCCTCGGCGGAGTTCTTGACACGATAGACAGCCTTTTGATGACCGCGCCGATGCTGTATTTTTACATAATGGCGTTTGTGATGTAATATTAAACAGCTATAAGCCGTAAGCTATAAGTTGTAAGCAAAAACCAAAATATAGCTTAAAGCTTATAGCTTATAGCTAAATTTTAAGGAATTATGTCCAAAAAACGAATATGCATCCTCGGTTCAACGGGTTCGGTAGGCAGGAATGCTCTTCGGGTAATATCGGATCTGAGTGACAGATTCCAGGTGTGCGGGCTGTCCGCCCATTCAAATATAAAGGTCCTCGCCGGGCAGATAAACGAATTCAGACCTGATTCTGTTGCGATAACAGACGAGTCGCAGGTTCATGAATTACGGCGGCGCATCAAGTACGACGTCGGAATATTTGCCGGTAAGAACGCGCACGAAGAATTGGCCAAGCAGAAAGAGGCCGATATAATTCTTATTGCCATAACAGGCAGCGCCTCCATAAGGCCTACTTATACGGCAGTCTCACACGGAAAAGACATAGCGCTTGCCTCAAAAGAAGCGCTTGTAAGCGCCGGCCACATCATAATGCGGGAAGCGCACAGGCAAAACTCCGCTATAATACCGATAGACAGCGAGCACAGCGCGATTTTTCAGTGCCTCGCCGGCAATGATGCCTCAAAGATAAAGAAACTTTATATAACATCGTCGGGCGGGCCGTTATTGAATATGCCGAAAAAAAATTTTAAAAGTCTTTCGCGCCGGGATGTGCTTAACCATCCCAAGTGGAAGATGGGGAAGAAGATATCGGTTGATTCTGCGACCATGATGAATAAGGGGCTTGAGGTTATTGAAGCGAAATGGCTTTTCGGCATAGACGTTGAAAAGATAAAGGTCCTTATACATCCGGAGGCAGTCGTACATTCTATGGTAGAATTTGTTGACGGCGCTTTGCTTGCCGAACTCGGCGTGGCCGACATGCGGCTTCCGATCCAATATGCGCTTACGTATCCGGAGAGGTGCGAAAACAGCCTGAGGCCTCTTGACCTGATAGCGACAGGGAAATTGACATTTACTAAACCCGATACAGGCAAGTTTCCTTTGCTTAAGCTCGGCTATGAGGCAGCGAGGGCAGGCGGAAGCGCACCGTCCGTACTTAATGTTTCTAACGAAATAGCCGTTAAAGCATTTCTTGCCGGCAGGATAAAATTTACTGAAATACAGGTCATTATAGAGAAGGTCTTATCAAAACATAAAAATATAGAATTTCCGTCCCTGGATGAGATCGACGGGATCGCAGGATGGGCAGAGGAAGAGGTTAATAGATATTGGAAAACTTAGACAGCGGAAACTTGTCATTGCGAGCAATCTTATTGAGATCCCTCGTCCCGCTTTTCGGGACTCGGGATAAATTCGCCCTAACAGGCAAAAACAGCTACAACTTACGTCATCCCGAAAAGCGGGATTCCGTAAGTTGTGGGCTCATTTAGGTAGAAAAATGTTAATATCGATTATAGGCGTCATAGTAGTTTTCAGCATAATGATTATCTCTCATGAGTTTGGGCATTTTTTCATGGCGAAGAAGATGGGCGTAAAAGTAGAAATATTTTCATTCGGCTTCGGCCCTAAGATTGCATCTATTAAGAGGGGCGGAACGGAATATGTACTTTCCGCCATACCGTTCGGCGGCTATGTCAAAATGGCAGGCGACGAACTTGCGGGAAAATTAGAAGGCAAAGAATGGGAATTTTACTCAAAGCCAATTTATAAGAGGTTTAACATAATAGCAGCCGGGCCCATAGTCAATTATGTTCTCGGATTTATCTTCTTCTGCGCGGTATTTATGCTGGGTGCCCCGGTTGCTACTTCAAGAATAGGCAGTACTCTGAGCGGATATCCCGCAGAAAAAGCAGGCATAATAGAAGGCGACCGTATATTGGAGATAGACGGTAAAGGGGTAAAATACTGGGACGAAGTATTGGCTGCCATCCACGACAGAAAAGAAGGCAACATAAACCTCCTTATTGAACGAAACAGCGAAAAGCGCAAAATTACGGTAGAGGGCAAGTCAGAAGACGCAAAAGATATCCTGGGCAGGCCGCTGAGGCGGACGATGATAGGCATAGCGCCATCCGACGAGGTCGCCTTCGTAAAATACGGATTCTTTAAATCTATAGAGATGGGTGCCGGTACAGTCTGGAAGATAACGGTTATTACATATCAGGCTGTATGGGGTATGATCATCGGAGCCGTTTCGGTAAAGGCCATGGCAGGGCCTATAGGCATTTTCGCTATGACAGGCAAGGCAGCGAGCATGGGGCTGATATATCTTCTGCATATCAGCGCCTTTATCAGCGTATCGCTGGCAATATTTAACCTGCTTCCGTTCCCCATACTGGACGGCGGGCACATCTTATTTCTTGCTATAGAAAAAATCAAAGGCAAACCTGTCAGCCGAAAAGCGCAGGAACTTGCGCAGAATATCGCATTTACTCTTCTGATAGCGTTTGTTCTTTTTGTAACGTGGAATGATATTCTGAATTTACCAAAGTTATTTAAGTAACTATGATAAAACGTAGAAAAACAAGAAAAGTAAAAATCGGCAATGTGGAGATAGGCGGTAATGCGCCGATTTCCATACAATCTATGACAAAGACCGACACGAAGGACGTCGCGGCTACGCTGACCGAAATCAGCAGGCTTAAAAAAGCCGGCTGCGAGATCGTAAGGATAGCCATAAAAGATAAGAACTGTGTAGAGCCGCTTAAGAAAATAGTAGAGAAAGCGAAAATCCCGATAGAAGCTGATATACATTTTATGCCGCAACTGGCGCTGGATGCGATAGGCGCAGGCGTAGATGCGATTCGCCTTAATCCGGGTAATATAAAGAAAGAAGAAGACATAAGATTGATCATAAAAAGCGCCAAGGCAGCAAAGATACCCATACGCATCGGCGTAAATTCCGGATCTGTCGGTACTAAAGTCAGGAGCATGGCGGATGCCATGGTAAAAAGTGCGCTTTCTTACGTAAAGATTTTTGAAAAGGCGCGATTTCATGATATAATTATCTCGCTTAAATCTTCGGGTGTTTCGGAGACGATAGAAGCATACGGGAAAATGGCAGCACTTTGTGATTATCCTTTTCATCTTGGTATTACGGCTGCCGGGCCGCTTCTAAGCGCGACAGTTAAATCCTCGATCGGTATGGGCGTGCTTCTTGAGGAAGGTATCGGTGATACCATCAGAGTATCACTGACAAGTGATGCTGTGGCAGAGATAGAAGTAGCAAAAGAGATACTTTCGTCGCTCGGGATGCGCCATTTTGGCCCGGAAATAATATCTTGTCCGACATGCGGCCGGTGTCAGGTGGATCTGGTAGGCATAGTGAAAGAACTTGAAAAGCAATTCAGGGAGAAGGTAGTAGGCAGTAGGGGGAAGGGTATAACCGTAGCTGTGATGGGCTGTGAGGTCAACGGCCCGGGCGAGGCATCTTCGGCCGATATAGGGATAGCCGCCGGAAAAGGCAGTGGTGTGTTGTTTAGAAAAGGAAAAACAATCAAGCGGGTAAAAGAAAGCGAATTCATAAAAGAAATCATTAAAGCAATTACGTGAAGTTGCAAGCGTAACGGGTCCAGTTACGACACATATCTAACCAGGTTAGTTCTGCCAGATTAGATGACTGTGATAACACACGTTTAATCTGGCAGAACTAACCTGGTTAGAATAGGCTTAAAGGAAATACCATGCGTATGTCAAAGGCATTTATACAGACTCAGAAAGAAGTGCCGCAGGGAGCCGAGATACCGAGTCACATATTGATGATAAGGGCCGCGCTTATAAGGAAACTGGCGGCAGGCGCTTATACATACCTGCCGCTGGGTTTAAAGGTCCTCAATAAAGTAGAAGCCATTGTGAGAGAAGAGATGGATAGGGCGGGTGCCCTGGAAGTGCTTTTGCCGGCGATACAACCGGCAGAATTATGGGAAAAGAGCGGCAGGATAACTGCTTTAGGCGAAGACATGGTTTCATTTACAGACCGGCACGGCAAAAAGACAATACTCGGCCCGACTCATGAAGAGGTTATAACCGACCTTGTAGCGGGCGAAGTCAAATCATATAAACAACTTCCCGTAACGCTTTACCAAATACAGACAAAATTCCGCGACGAGATAAGGCCGCGCTTCGGCGTAATACGTTCCCGCGAATTCATAATGAAGGATGCTTATAGTTTTGACAGGAATGAAGACGGCCTGAATGAAAGTTATAAGAAGATGTATGATGCTTATTGCAGAATATTTGAACGGTGCGAGCTGGATTACATAGCGGTTGAAGCCGACCCCGGCATAATGGGCGGCAATATATCGCACGAATTCATGGTCCCTTCGCCCAACGGAGAGGACATAATCGCCATTTGTAAAAAATGCGGTTACGCGGCAAGCCTCGCGACGATGGATTGTATCTCGGCAATGGAAGATAGCGGCAAGCATGCTGCCGGATTAAAAAATCCGGAAGAAGCAGACACACCGGGTGTAAGTACTATTGAAAAAGTCAGCAGCCTTCTTAAGAAGATGCCGCGCGAACTGGTGAAGACGCTTATTTATAAAGCGGATGGAAAACCGGTTGCCGTTTTGCTGAGGGGTGACCACGAACTGAACGAAGCGAAGCTTAAGCGCTTCATCGGCTGTAATGTACTTGAGATGGCGGACGCAGAGTCTATCCTGAAACTTACGGGAGGGCCGGTAGGGTTTACCGGGCCGGTAGGCTTAAAAGGAATGACAATAATAGCGGATAACGGCGTAAAAGGCCTTCAAAATTTTGTCGTCGGGGCAAATAAAAAAGATAAGCATATACTGAATGCTAATTCCGGGAAAGATTTTAAAGTGGAAAAATGGGGGGATATCAGGACGGCAACAGAACAGGACCCTTGCCCGAAATGCAGTGCGAAGATTGAGGTTGAACACGCGATAGAAGTGGGGCACACCTTTAAACTGGGTACGAAATACTCGAAGCCCATGGGCGCAAAATTTTTAGATGAGGACGGCAAAGAGAAGCCCGCCATCATGGGCTGTTACGGGATAGGTGTCAACAGGATCATAGCCGCATGTATAGAAAAAGGCTACGATAAAGACGGCATAATATGGCCGCTTTCGCTGGCGCCGTATCATGTGATTATACTGCCTCTTAATATAGCTCACAAGGAAACCATGGATATCGCGGAAAGGCTGTATGGTGAGCTCTTAAATCTTAACATAGAAGTTATGATTGATGACAGGCATGAAAGTGCCGGCATAAAATTCAAGGACGCGGACCTCATCGGTTTCCCCGTCCACGTAGTAATAGGCGAGAAAAACCTGAAAAACGGCAAGATAGAGCTTAAGACCCGCAAGGATAAGAAGATAGAACTCCTCGACCCGAAAGAGGTAGTGAAGAAGATCCAAGGTATTCTCAAGGCGTAATCCACGGTTTTTATAACTACCCAATATTGATACACCTTTGCGTCGGCACTCCACACATGCCTCAAAACACGCTGCGGCCTTGGGGCCTCGCCACGGAGGGCTCGGCATTTCCTCAGACATTTCGTCCTCGGTCGCGAGCCACAATATCGCCCCTGATTTGCCCTCACTTGCCTATGTGCAAATCATCCCGAGCGAAGCCGAGGGGCGCTTTTTGGCGAAGCGAGAAGCGTTAAGAAATTTTGTAGACGCGAGCGGAATATCGGCACTCGTATAAAATTTTCCTTGAGATCCTTCGGTTTGCTACCTCAGGATCAAGTAACAATCGCAGATGCAGAAACAGGCTAACAGGCGATTTTCCTTGACAAAATCCTAATATTATAGTACTATTCTCCCAAGCTTTATTGTAAGGAGATAAAGTGGGTTTAATTAGCACTAGACCCGCTTTTTTTAATGAGCACATAACTTACGCGACCATGGGGAGCGTAAGTTATGGGTGCGAATTAATCCCGAGGAAGCGATGGGTAAGAGCTTCCGAGGGATCTCAGGAAACGGAATATGCAGAAAGATATATTGCTGGAGAAAGTTAGAGAATTAGTATCTAACATATTGCAGGACAATGGCATAGAACTCATAGATATTACCTATCGGAGAGAGTCAGCCGGTAATGTACTGAGGATTTCGGCAGATACAGAGCGCGGCATAACAATAGACGAATGCGCCAGGATGAATGAAACTATAAGCGATGCCCTGGACGAGTCCAATATTATAGAAGATAAGTACATTCTTGAAGTTTCGTCTCCCGGGCTGGACAGGCCGCTTAAGTCAAAGAACGATTTTTTAAAGGCAAAAGGCAAGAGGGTCCGCGTTCATACTTACATGGTAATAGATAACAAAAAAGAATTTATCGGCAATCTGGAAGACGCAAACGAAAAAGAGGTATCTATATTGACTGACAGCGGTGCCAGGGTAGCTATACCTTTTGATAAAATATCATCAGCGCGGCTTGAGTACGAAAGCATGTTTTAAGAAACGAGGGAGAAATGAACGAAGATTTACTGAATATATTAGATCACATAGAGAGAGAAAAGGGCATAAATAAAGAGCTCCTTTTTACGGCAATAGAGTCTGCCCTGGCCAGTGCCGCGAAGAAGACAGTCGGCAGAAAGACAGAGGATGTAACTGTAGTTATAGACAGAAAGACCGGCGAGATAAAAGTCACAAGTGAAGGCAAAGATATAAAGTCCGGAGAATTCGGCAGAATTGCGGCGCAGACGGCAAAACAGGTGATAATACAGAGAATACGCGAGGCCGAACGAGATATCATATTCGACGATTTTACAGACAGGGTGCTTTCTTTATGCACCGGCGCTGTTCACAGGTTTGAGAAAGGCAATCTTATTGTTGATCTCGGAAAGACTGAGGCGGTGTTGCTGCGCAAAGAGATGTGCCCGAAAGATAACTTCAGGCAGGGCGACAGGGTCCGCGCGCTAATACTGGAAGTCAAAAAAAGTACAAAGGGTCCGCAGATCGTGCTTTCAAGGACACACCCTATGTTTGTAAAGCGTCTGTTTGAGCTTGAAGTGCCGGAAATAGACGAAGGCATCGTAGAGATAAAAGGCATAGCCAGAGAACCAGGCGACAGGACAAAGATGTCCGTATTTTCTAAAGAGGAGAAGGTTGATGCCGTCGGCGCATGCGTCGGCATGAGAGGGCAGAGGGTAAAGGACATTGTAAGAGAACTTGGCGGCGAAAGAATAGACATAATAAAGTGGAATGACGATACCAGAGAATATATAAAAGGTGCGTTAAGCCCCGCGGAAATATCAAACATAGATATAAATCGGGAAAGCATGCAGGCGAGGGTGGTTGTCGAAGATGATCAGCTTTCTCTGGCAATAGGTAAGCATGGACAGAACGTCCGTCTAGCGTCTAAACTTACAGGCTGGAACATCGACATCCGCAGCAAAAAAGACCTTAAAGCGCTGGACGAGGTATCCATATTATCCATAGAAGGCATAGGGAAAAAGGCAAAGGATATTTTGGAAGAAGCCGGTTTTGACGGCATTGACAAAATAGCCAATACAAGTGTAGAGAAGCTGGTAAAGTTGCCCGGCATAGGAAAAAAGACGGCAAAGACGATGATAGAATCCGCAAGAGATGTCATTAAACGTATTCAAGAAGAAGCGAAGCATAAGGAAACCAATGGTAAATAAAACGACGACAAGCAAAGATGCTAAGGAAAAGAAAAATAAGAAGGCTGCGCCGGCGAAACCGGCAGCAAAAAAAGCAGCACCTGTCCTCACGACTTCCCCTTCCGAATCTACTCTCAAAACCAAAAAACCGAAAAAAATAATACTAAAAAAATCTGTTAAGGAAGAAAAAAAACCTACGGCCCCACCCGCTATCCAAGTCAAAGTCACACAGCCTCAAGAAATAAAGCCGGTTATAAAAAAACCTTCAGAACATATCGTCGCCCCCGTTGAACCAAAAGAGCATGCCGAAAAAGCTGTACCGCTCGCAGCGGAAGAAAAGCCGACCCTCAGGCAAGAAGCAGCGCCGCCGACAAGAAAGATTTCCATAGGTATACCGATAGCGGTTAAGGATTTCGCGGCAAAATTGGGATTAAAACCTAACGAATTAATGAAGACGATGATAGAAAAGGGCATATTTGTAACCATAAATCAGGCGCTAGG
>CAYIQH010000028.1:0-10944 GCA_964365575.1 uncultured Planctomycetia bacterium
GGTCCTGAAATATTATCTGCATGTTGCTGCGCAATTTGAGCATCTCTTTTTTACCTATGTCAAATATGTTGCGGCCGTCAAATAATACTTCTCCCGAATCCGCGTCCAAAAGCCGGAGAAGCAGCCGACCTGTGGTCGTCTTCCCTGAGCCGGATTCGCCTACGAGAGCAAGCGTTTCGCCTCTTTCTATTCTGAAGGATACGTCGTCCACCGCCTTTACGAATCCGACGGTCTTCTGGAGAACGCCCTGTTTTATCGGGAAATATTTGCGCAAAGATTTTACCGTAATCATCTACGCCCTCAATTCTTTGGGTATCCTAGGCACGGCTTCCAACAGTTCTTTAGTATACGCGTCTTTGGGCGAATAGAAAATATCATCGACACTGCCCTCTTCCACTATTTTACCCTTCCTCATGACGCCTACTCTGTCCGCAATCTGAGCGATTATGCCGAAGTCATGCGTTATAAAAAGTATGGACATATCGTGCTTCTCTTTTATCTCGCGGAAAAGGTCAAGTATCTCCGCCTGTATCGTGACGTCAAGCGCTGTCGTGGGCTCGTCTGCTATCAATAATTTCGGCCTTAGTGAAAGCGCCATTGCTATCATGGCGCGCTGGCGCATGCCGCCGCTAAGTCGGTGCGGGTATTCGTGAAAAATATCTCCTGGCCGCGAAAGGCGGACTTCGTCCATTAATTCAATCGCCCGCGTTCTTGCCTCTTTTTTGCTGACTTTTTTATGCGCGAGTATCTGCTCCGTAATCTGCTCACCTATGGTCATAACAGGATTTAAAGCGGCTAACGGTTCCTGAAATACCATGGCAATATCCTTGCCCCTCACCCCGCGCATCTCTTCGGCAGATAACGCGAATAATGACCTGCCGTCAAAAAGTATGCTGCCGCTTACTATCCTGCCCGGTTCATCTATGAGCCGTAAAATAGACAGCGCTGTAACACTTTTGCCTGAACCGGATTCACCGACAAGTCCGAACGTTTCGCCCATTTTAACGCTGAAACTTACGTCCTTGACGGCTTCTCGTACGCCGCTTTGCGTGAAGAAGTATGTGTTTAAATTTTTAACTTCAAGTAATGCCATTTTTATAACCTTTTCAGCCGCGGGTCTAGAATTGTCCGCAGGCCTTCGCCTACAAGATAAATACTCAATACGGTAATGACTATCGCAAATCCCGGAAATATCGTAAGCCACCAGGCGCTGTCTATATAAAAACGGCCGGTGCTTATTATATTGCCCCAGCTCGGCGTCGGTATCTGAACGCCAAGGCCAAGAAAGCTTAATCCGCTTTCTATCAATATCGCATCACCCAATGCTAACGTCGCGCTTACAAAGACCGGCGCAAGGGCATTCGGCAATATATGCCTGAAAGCGATTCTCGCGTCCGAAGCGCCGAGTGCTCTCGCCGCGATCGTAAAATCCCGCTCACGCAGTGATAAAAATTCCGCGCGCACAAACCGTGCCAGCCCCATCCAGCTGGTTATGCCTATTACCAGCATGACATAGAATATGGACGGCCCCAAAAATGCCAATATCATAAGTATAAGATAGAAACTCGGAAAACATAACATCACTTCTATGAGGCGCATTATCGCTGTATCAACCCATCCGCCGTAATAGCCGGCTGCCACGCCGAGAATAAGTCCTATAAAAAAAAGTATGAGTACGGCGATAAATCCGACTGATAGTGATATGCGTCCGCCGTACACCATCCTGCTATAAAGGTCCCGGCCGAGGTCATCAGTGCCAAACCAATGCGCCTTACACGGCGGCAGGAGCCGTTCCTTCGGGTCCAGATTGAGCACGTTCGGGTCATGAGTAGCGATAAGTGGAGCGAATATCGCCACCGCGTACATCAGGATAATCACCGCCAGCCCGAATAAGATCTGCTTATTTCTAAAAATTTCTTTACTCATATTTTATCCTCGGATCAACCAGCGCATACATAATATCCGCGAGTACCAGCCCTAACAATGTCAGAAACGTCGCGATAACACCTACGCCCATCACTACGGGATAATCATAATTCATTATCGCCTCATATCCAAGCCGGCCCATGCCGGGCCATGCAAATATCGTTTCTATTATGAAACTGCCGCCTATTAACGAAGGAAGTATCATGCTCGCGATAGTGACAATCGGAAGAAGAGCGTTACCTAAAGCATGTTTATACACCACACGTGATTCCTTAAGCCCTTTCGCCCGCGCTGTCCTTATATAATCCTGCCTGAGGACCTCAAGCATGCTTGAGCGCATATAGCGCGATAAGCCGGCTAGGCTTACAAGTGATGTAGCCGTCACAGGCAGCACGAGGCGCCATGCGAGGTCTTTTAACGCATCAAAAAATGAATAATATTCCACGTACCACGGCCGCATGCCGGAAATCGGAAACCACCCAAGGTCAAAAGCGAATATCTTTATAAGTAATAGCGCGAACAGGAAGCCTGGCATGGCATAACCTATAAAGACAAGGATCGTGGTTATCTTGTCATATCGCGAATTGGCGTGTATCGCTGAACTTACGCCTATAGGTATAGATATGAGGTAGATGACTAATATGGATAAAATACCTAAAAGTAATGTCGCAGGCAGCCTCGCACCTATCTTTTTTATAACGGGTTCATCATCAATAAAAGAATTACCAAAATCAAGGCTTACTATCCTTTTAAGCCACAGCGCGAACTGAACAAGAACCGGCTTATCCAGATTATACAGTTCCCTGAATTGAGCACGGGCAGAGCCGGATATCTCCGGATTAAGGCCGTATCTTATGCTCGCCGGGTCCGCGGGGCTGAAATGCATCATGATAAGCGTAATCAGCGATATGCCTATCAGCATGGGGATGATCAGTAAACATCGCCGTATTATATAGCTAATCATAGATTCCTACTTATTCTAACCAGGTTAAATACATGTAATCCCCCCGATTCTAACCTGGTTAGAATATATGCTGGAAAATGTCCCCAGCGCTAATTCTTATACTTTACTTCAAACGGCTCAACATGCCAATCTATAAAATTATAGCCGATACCCGCGGGCGCCGGGTCTATACCTTTAAAACGGTTTGCGATAGCGACTGTCGCATACGGGAAATATAAGAACGTATACGGCGCGTCATCCGCTATTATTTCATGGATTTTCCGGTAGATCTCTACGCGTCTTGCCGTATCAAATGTCTGCCGCCCCTCCTCAATAAGCCTGTCGACCTCTTCATTCTTATAAGAGACGAAATTAAACCCGCCTTCTTTAATAGACGCGGAATGCCATATGATGTAGCAATCAGGATCAAGCGCTTCTGTCCACCCCAATATGACTGCCTGAAAATTCTTCTTATCTACAAATTCATTAAGAAACGTTGCCCACGCGATTATCTGCACATCTACCACCACTCCTATTTCGCGCCACTCCCGCTGGACAACAGTGGCAATATCCTCCCTGTCCTTATTGCCCTGATTTGTCATCAGCTTAAACCTGAATTGCCTGCCGTCTTTATCCAGAATATCGTCGCCGTCCGTATCTTTCCAGCCGGCTTCGTGAAGCAAATCAAGCGCCTTATGCTTATCATAATTATAGGGCTCCGCCTTCTCGTTATAATAAGGTGTCTCTTTGAAAAACGGCCCGGTGCATTGTTCACCCAGTCCCATTAACACGCCTGTGATAATTGTATCTTTGTTTATCGCGTAACTCAGCGCTCTTCTCACCCTCTTATCCTCAAATAACGGATCCTTGAGATTATATCCGATATAAGAATAGCTGCGCGATAGGTATTTATATTTGTTATACTTACTTTTGAATGCCTTCGTATCTGTGCGGTAAAAATATTGATACGGCGTAAGGCCCATGCTGTCTATGCCGCCTGTTATCAGCTCAAGATACTGAACAGACAGATCCGGTATGACGCGCGAAATGCATCTATTAATATAGGGCCTGTGCTCAAAATAATCCTTGTTCGCATCCAGCACTATATATTGGTCTGTCTTCCATTCCTTAAATATATAAGGGCCGCAGCCGACCGGATTTCGCCTGAAGTCGGACTTCACGAGATCTCTTCCCTTAAGAAGATGCTCGGGTACTATGGACATGCCGAGCTTGGATATTGCCGGCGCGTATGGTTTTGAATATGTGAATTTTACTGTATAATCGTCCATAACTTCAATAGACTTTATATCCATAAACTCCGAAGAATAAGGACATGCATTCTTGGGGTCAAGTATGGCTTCAATAGTAAACTTCACATCGCGGCCGGTGAGAGGCACGCCATCGTGCCATTTTATTCCTTTTTTAAGGAAGAACGTTATTACTTTGCCGTCCCCAGAAATATCCCATTTCTCCGCGATATCGCCTATTATGTTAAGGTCTCTGTCCACTTTGGTAAGGCCGTTAAATACCAAAGAAGTGATACCGCTTGAGGCTGTGTCTGTGGCAAGAAATGGTATGAGGTTCCTCGCGTCCGCGATTTCTCCGGTGACATAGGCGTCGCCGCATGGGCCTTCAGCCGGAAATGCGGCTAGAGGATGAATAAAGAAAAAAGCCGCTATTATAAGTAGCGGCTTTTTTGATATTCTTATAGAACTATACGCCTTATTCAGGCTGGGCCGAAACAGGTTCTTTTTCATTATTGACAGGTTCCGTAGACAACGCTCGAGGCGATTCCATCAAAGACCGCGAACGGTTAGAAGACATTACCGCAAGCGTCATGCACGTAAATATAAAAAGTACCGCACATACTGCCGTTGCCTTCATCAGAAAATTTGAAGCGGAAGTCCCGAAAATCGTCTGCGTTGAATTCGCGCCAAACATTTCGCTCAAGCCGCTGCCGCGCCCCGCCTGCATCAAAATAACCAGGATTAACACTAAGCTGGCTATTACATGTATCACCATTACAAAAGAATACAGCATCTTTTAAACCCCTTTCTTAGCAGATTCTCTGACTATGGAAACAAACTGGTCCACCTTAAGGCTTGCTCCACCTACGAGAGCACCGTCGATATCTTTCTGATTTATCAGGTCCTTTATATTATCCGGTTTTACGCTTCCGCCGTATTGGATCCTCATATCCTCAGCCAGTTCCTCATCATACATATCGCGCAAAATTTTCCTGATGTAAGCATGCACTTCTTCCGCCTGAGCGGGTGTGGCAGTCTTACCGGTGCCTATGGCCCACACAGGTTCGTAGGCTATAACGACATTGAGCGCCTCATCCTTCATAAGGCCTTTAAGCCCGCCTTCAACATGGTCTTTTACCACTTTGAAAGTAAGGTTCTTTTCTCTTTCTTCCAACCTTTCACCTACACACATTATCGGAATAAGGCCGGCTTTAAGGGAGGCCTTCACTTTCTTATTTACTGTTTCATTAGTTTCGTAAAAATATGTCCTTCGTTCCGAATGGCCGATGACCACATATTTAGCGCCTGCATCTTTAAGCATAACCGGCGAAACTTCTCCGGTAAACGCTCCTTCATCTTCCCAGTATACGTCCTGGGCGCCTAATTCTATATTTGAGCCGACTATCATATCTGCGACTTCGGTAAGCGCAGTATACGGCGGGACAACTACTATGTCTATATTTCCTATCTCCAACAACTCCCTTTTAAGGCTGTTGACCAGCTCTATCGCTTCAGGTATGGTCTTATACATCTTCCAGTTGCCTGCTATTATAACGCGTCTCATTTTTCCCCTTATTTGTCGTTCAGCGCCGCAATGCCGGGCAGCGTCTTTCCTTCTAAATATTCAAGCGAGGCGCCGCCACCAGTGGAAATATGCGACATTTTGCCTCCCAGGCCAAGTTCATACACAGCCGCTGCCGTATCGCCGCCGCCTATTATCGTGGTAGCTTTTGTGCGGGTCAGGAACTTTGCCAATTCCTCCGTGCCTTTTGAAAACGGCTTTATTTCGAAAAATCCCACGGGGCCGTTCCAAATTACTGTCTTGGCATCTTTAAGCACTTTTTTAAATTCTGCTACTGTCTTTGGCCCGATATCAAGGCCGATTTTATCATCAGGAATAGCTTCGCCGCTTACAATTTCTGTCTTGGCGTTCGCGTCTGCTTTGTCCGCCACTACATGATCGACCGGCAGTAATATGCGGACATTCTTCGCTTTTGCATTTTTAAGTATGTCTCTTGCCAGATCAACCTTATCCGCTTCCAGCTTGGATTTTCCTATATCTATGCCTTCGGACTTCAGGAATGTGTAGGCCATCGCTCCGCCTATAAGTATGGTGTCCACCTTGCCAAGGAGATTGTTTATAACGCCTATCTTGTCCGATACCTTTGCGCCGCCGAGAATGGCGACATAGGGCTTCGCGGGGTTACTTGTAGCCTTTTCAAAATATTCTATCTCTTTATTGACCAGAAAGCCCGACACAGAAGGAAGATATTTTGTAATGCCTTCCGTAGAGGCATGCGCCCTGTGACAGGTGCCAAACGCATCATTTACGAATATATCAGCTAATGAAGCCAGCTTTTTTGCGAATGCGGCATCATTTTCCTCTTCTTCGGGATGAAAGCGGAGATTCTCAAGCAGAATAATATCTTTGGGCTTCATTGCGGCAACCACGTTCTCAACTTCGGGGCCTATGCAGTCATTGAGTTTTATTACCTTCCTGCCCAATAATTCTTCCAGCCGTTTTGCTACAGGCGTAAGCCTCAGTTCCTCTTTAACTTTTCCATCCGGCCTGCCCAGGTGGCTCATCAATACGACCCTGGCATTATTGTCTAAAAGATACTGGATTGTCGGCAATGCGCCTTTTATACGACTGTCATCCGTTATGTTAAGCTGCTTATCAAGCGGGACATTAAAATCCACCCTGACGATAACGCGCTTATTCCTGACATCTATGTCTTTTACGGTCTTCTTGTTCATCACTATAATCCTTTTTGAACCATTAATTCTACAAGATCTACGACTCGGCAGCTATAACCCCACTCATTGTCGTACCACGAAAGGACTTTGACGAAATTATCCTGCAGAACCTTTGTGCTGAGGCCGTCCACAATAGAGCTCAATGAACAATGGTTAAAATCTACGGATACGACCGGATCTAGAGTGAGCCCTAATATGCCCTTCAGTTTTCCGTCAGCAGCTTCCTTGAATGCGGCATTGATCTCTTCGGCAGAGGCTTTCTTTGACAGTGTGCACGTAAGATCTACGATTGAGACGTTAGGAACGGGAACGCGAATTGCGAATCCGTCAAGTTTTCCCTTTAATTCAGGAATGACCAATGATATCGCCTTGGCAGCTCCTGTAGAAGTAGGGATCATTGAAACTGCTGCCGCGCGCGCACGGCGCAGATCTGAATGCGCCATATCCTGAACCTTCTGGTCGTTTGTATAAGCATGGATGGTGGTCATTAAGCCCTTTTCAATCCCCCATTTATCATTCAGGATTTTGGCTACCGGGCCAAGACAGTTAGTGGTACATGAAGCGTTGGATATGACATTGTGGTTCTTGGGATCATATTTATTTTCATTGACGCCCATGACTATCGTTATATCTTCTCCCTCTGCGGGTGCGGATATGATTACTTTCTTCGCGCCGCCTTTTGTGATGTGGTTTTCCGCGCCTTTTACTTCTTTGCCCTTTTTGTTTACGCCGTCTTTCTTAATGGTAAAAAGGCCCGTTGACTCAACTACTATCTCAACACCGAGGTCTTTCCATGGCAGTTCTGACGGGTCTTTCTTCGCGAGGACTTTTATAATTTTGCCGTTTACCGAGATCGCGTCATCGCCGGCTACCTTTACCTCACCTGGGAAACGCCCGTGTACAGAATCATATTTTAATAAGTGCGCGTTTGTCTTTGTGTCAGTTATATCATTAACTGCGACTAGTTCTATATTCTTGGAATTTTTTTCCAGAATGGCCCTTGCTACCATTCTGCCTATTCTTCCGAATCCGTTTATGCCAACTCTTGTTGCCATTTTCATCCTCCGATTTACCCTCTATTGCCGGTGCGTAAATCGCCCCGAACGAACGTGAGGGGCTACATTAATATATGTTTTTGAGAAATTAAATTATACCACATCGCGACTGATAATCAAGGGATTTCTTTAATCACCTAATCTTGTGCCCGTTTTAACTTTGTGCCCGCGCAGGAATAATTCGGCTGCCATCTCTTTCTTGCCCTCGACCTGTATTGTTACAATAGAAATCGCGCCGTCTCCTGTCCTCACCATAAAGCCTTTTTTCTCATCGGCCCGGATAATATCACCGGAAGAAAACCCGCCGAAATCGATGCCTTCCATTGCCCTGGCTTCTGTAATTTTGAGTATGCGGCCATCTAAACTTGAATAAGTCCCGGGCCACGGCTTAAGGGCCCGTATCTTATTAAGAATATCCGCGGTAGGGGTATCCCAGCATATAATGCCGTCTTGTTTTTTGAGGTTGGGCGCAAGTGTGGCTTTACTTTCGTCCTGTTTCATAAATTCAGCCTTGCCTGCCTCCAGTAGCCGCATTGATTCCATCAATAATTCTGCCCCCATCACAGCCAGTTTACCGCTCAATGTCTCGCTGGTATCAATCTCGCCTATTTTCAATTCTTTTTGTAATATGATATCTCCGGCATCCAGCCGCTCATTCATCTTCATTATAGTCACGCCGGTATTCGTTTCGCCTGCTAATATGGCCCTGTGTATGGGAGCGGCTCCTCTATATTTAGGTAAAAGCGAGGGATGGATGTTTAGCGCACCAAATTTCGGCAGATTCAGAAGTTCTGCCTTTAACATTGCGCCGAATGATACAACAACGAACGCGTCTGCGTATAGGGCTTTTAACTTGGCAATAAATTGCGGATCATTAATATCGGCGGGCTGAAAAACTGTTATGCCCAATCTTTCCGCCTCTACTTTGACGGCAGGCGCCGAGACTTTCAGGCTGCGCCCCTTCTTTCTGTCCGGTTGGCTTACCACCGCGGCAATCGTGCATTTTTTGGAGATTATTCGCAGAATATCCGCCGCAAATTCCGATGTCCCGAAAAATATTATTTTCATCTTTAAATCGCCTTTTTAAAGTAATCTTTTGCGTTTGCAATATCTTTTTTTATTTTCAAAGACAGAGCCCTTCCGTCTTTGAATTTACGCTCCTGTCTGATTTTCTTTAAAAATATGACCTCGGCATCCTCCCCGTAGATCAATCTGGAAAAATCCAATATATGCACTTCTATAACAGGCCTCTTTTCCCGCTGTTCGCGGTAAAACGTCGGCCTGAAACCGATATTTGCCACACCTTTATGTTCTTTGCGGTCGATTTTCACTTTAACGGCATATACCCCGCTCGGAGGAATAGCCTCGTGATGAGGATCTATATTCGCCGTAGGAAAACCTATCGTCCTGCCGCGCCTGGAGCCCCTCACTACAGTCCCTAATACCGAAATATCTCTTCCTAGTAATTGCCGCGCGTTTTTCAAACGGCCGGACATTATAAGCCTTCGTATCAGTGTACTGCTTATAACCTGCCCAGCGGATCTCAATGGCTTTATTGCCCGCACATTAAACCCGAGCCGCCTGCCTATACGCTTAAGATTCTTGACATTACCGGCGCGCCCTCTTCCTAATACAAAATTTTCGCCCACCAATAACACTTTTGCATTCAACCCATCTTTTAGGACATCTTTCGCAAACCTTAATGGCGTAATCGCCGCAAACTCTTTTGTGAAATTTATTACCAATACTATATCTATACCTTCCTCTCTCAGGAGCCGCATCTTGTGCGCTCCCGAAATAACCGCAGGTGGCATCATCTTTGGCATCAGCACCTTTAAAGGATGCGGTTCAAAAGTTACGACACAGCTCTTTCCTTTTATAATACGACTTTGTCGTTTAAGTTCTTTTAAGACCTTCCGATGCCCCTTGTGGACACCGTCAAATATCCCGATTGTGACGGCTGTGGGCCCTTTTACTTCTAATGCCTTTTTTCCGCGTATTATCCTCATCCTCTAAACCCCTGTAATCTTCCGCCAAAGGCGGATCCGCCTCAGGCGGAAACCTGGTTAGAATTGGCAGATTAGATCTGCCGCCTTCAGCTTATCTAGCGCCACTGCATGTGATATGTCGTAGGCTCCCGAACGCGTTCTTCTCAGTTCCGCCATGTGGCCGCCGCATCCCAATCGCTCTCCTATATCTTCGCAGAGCTGCCTCATATAGGTCCCCTTGGACGAGGTTACATCGAAAACTACGTCAGGAAGCAAGACGTCTTTTATGTGTATCTCTTTGATGTTTATTCTGCGCGGTTCTCGCGGCACCTCAACCCCCTTCCTCGCCCATTTATATAGTGTTTTGCCTTTAAATTTCACGGCCGAGTACATCGGCGGAACTTGCTCGGTTTCCCCGACAAAACTCATAATAGCCTCTTTGACCGCATCGGGCCGCAATCCCTCCGTAGAACCGGTACGTATTACTTTTCCAGATGCGTCAGCCGTATCCGTCGCCGCCCCTAACCGCAGCGTAACGGTATAACTTTTATCTTCGCTAAGCAAGGAATCTGATCTTTTCGTCGCTTCTCCTACCAAAATAACCAAAACACCGGTCGCGATGGGGTCGAGTGTTCCGGCGTGTCCGACTCTCTTTATATTAAAAAGCCTTCTTACTATATTGACCACATCGTGGCTTGTCATACCTTTAGGCTTGTCTACGATTAATATTCCGTTCATAAATTATAACAAAAATTCTTCTGCAGTCTTAAGTACCTTTGCAATAACTTTATCCATCGGCCCCGTAAGCATACAGCCCGAAGCCTTCGGATGTCCGCCGCCGCCGAATTTGGTGGCTAGTACATTCACATTCGCGCTTCCTTTGGAGCGAAATCCCACGTGTATTTTCTGGGGATCTTCTATGTCTTCCCTGAAAAAGATAGAAATCTCTGTCCCCTGTATTGACCTTGCAAAATTTATGAATCCGTCCGTCCTATCCGGCGTAGTCTTTGTATCATCCAGCATTTTTT
>CAYIQH010000029.1:0-6623 GCA_964365575.1 uncultured Planctomycetia bacterium
CCGCGACTTTTTTGGCATCAAGCAGAAAGACCTGACGAACAATTTTAAACTTTACAAGGCCGATATCGTGCGGAAGATGCCGTGGAAGAGCGGCGGTTTTTCCATGAACGCGGAGACAGGTATCTTGCCTATAATATTCGGCTATAAAGTCGGCGAGGTGCCGGTGGCGTGGATCAACAGAAGCGCCGAAATGGGTAAATCAAAATTTAAACTCTTCAAGGCCGGCTGGGGGTACGTCGAGGTAATGGGCTACGCTCTCTGGTTATCATTATTCAAAAAGAAGCTATACGAAAAGAAAGGTTAGCGGAATATGAGCATCGTGATAATAACCGGTTCCGGCGGGCTTGTGGGCTCTGAGGCTTCTTCTTTTTTCGCAGATCTTGGCTTTGAAATAGTGGGAATAGACAACGATATGCGCAGCGTATTCTTCGGGGATAACGCGTCCACGCGCTGGCAGCAGGAAACTTTAAAAAAAGAACTGGGCAAAAAGTATCATCACGTAAATACCGACATAAGGGATCTTGCGGCAATTGAGAAGGTTTTCAAAAAATACGCCTCCGATATAAAATTGGTAATCCATACCGCAGCGCAGCCGTCGCATGACTGGGCGGCACGCGAGCCGATAACGGATTTTACCGTAAACGCAAATGGCACGCTGAACATGCTGGAAGCCACAAGAAATCACGCCCCTAAGGCAAGTTTTATCTTCACCTCTACTAATAAAGTCTATGGCGACACTCCTAACCACCTGCCGTTAATTGAACAGGAACTCCGTTATGAAATCGACCCGCGCCATACTTATGTTAACGGAATACGGGAGGACATGTCAATAGATCAGAATCTTCACAGCCTCTTTGGCGCATCTAAAGCGGCGGCTGATATTCTCGTCCAGGAATACGGGCGGTACTTCGGTATGCATACTGCTTCGTTCAGGGGCGGCTGCCTGACCGGGCCGCGCCACTCGGGAACTCAATTACACGGTTTTCTGTCCTATCTTATGAAATGCGCCGCAAGCGGAACTTCATATACGGTATTCGGCTATAAAGGAAAACAGGTGCGGGATAATATACACAGCAGAGATTTAATACGCGCTTTTTATGAATTCTTCAAGGCCCCACGGGCAGGCGAAGTCTACAATATAGGCGGCGGCCGTTATAGTAACTGTTCAATGCTGGAAGCCATCAAAATATGCGAAGAGATCACCGGACGCAAAATAAACTGGACGTATTCGGAGACTAGCCGCGTGGGAGACCACATCTGGTGGATAAGCGATATCGGCAAATTTATGAAGCATTATCCGGCGTGGCGGCAGGAATATAATGTCCCGAAGATTTTACGCGAGATTTATGAACTTAACGCGGAGAGATGGTGACCTTTGGTTCGACGGCGCTCACCATCCCTCGAACCATCCCGAGCAAAGCCTGTAATTAAGGCAAGGATGCGTCGAGGGACTTGTTCGTAACCAAATAGACTTTGTGCCGCAGTACATCTTTAAGTAAATCTTTTTTTCCGCTTAAAACATCCTTAACGGCGCTTTTTCCAAATACACCTTTAAGGCGCGATTTCCAGGTATTCCTTTCATCCATGATTGTAAGTTTGGCCTTCAGGTCATCCGGAATAAATCTGTTATAATCCTCTTCCGAAATAACAAGATAGATATCACTACCCGACGTGATGTATTTTATCAGTTTCTCCTTATGAATAGGAAAGGCTGCTTTAAGGTCTTTCCATCTTACATTAATCTCCTCTATCGGCATATCCAGATATATACTGAGCTGCTGCTGGCTGATATCAATGGAACCCACTGCCACCCGGTCCCCTCCTTTTAAGTCCTGCCTTATTTCTTCCGAAAACGGTGGAAATATATTATCGTTCAGTAGCGGCAATGCTTTTCCGGCGAGAAATACCATGAATATGAATGTCACGAGTGGCAACGCGAAAAGTGCTGCTGTACCCTTTTTCTTTAGATACGGCACGACGAGCAGGAGCGGCAGTAAGATAAGAGCATAGTCATAAAAATGGACTTTCGCAGGATAAAGATGACTGATCACATACAAAAGCACCGGAATGCCTATCACATAGACTACTATTATCGCCAGATACATTATATTAAAATTCGGAGTTTTAAACTGCAGCTTTTCCCTTTCCAGATTTATCAGGTATCCGGCTAGAAGCAAGCCGAATGCCGGCGAAATAGGAAGCATATAATGATATATCTTTGACGACATAAGAGTAAAAACTGCGAATATAGTAAAGAAAAAACTTAAAATAAGCCTGTAGGAATCTTTTTCGCGCGGGTTTCTATTCTTCAACGCGCCACTCATGGCTGCGGGCAAGAACAACGAATGCGGGATGAAAAACAATAATAAAACAGGGATATAATTGAAAAAATTTAGAAGATATGGCACTAAAAATCCGGTGCCGCCTTTATTCTCCGGAGAATAAAACAATCTTTTGAGTGTTTCTTTTGCGACTATGTGGTTAAGATATACGTCTCCGTGCAATTTGTACATTACAATATACCACGGTAGGCCAATGGCCAGCATAATAACCAGGCCAAGGGGGATATTCATGGACTTGAAAATATTCCATTTTTTAGCGCTGACTATGTAGGCAATTGCTGCTATAAGCGGGAGTATAAACCCTCCCAGGCCTTTTGTCGCCGTCGCAAGGCCCAGCATCGCGAAGAATGCCATGAAAAAGCCTTTGCCCATCGCAGGATTTTCTACGCCTCTCATAAAAAGGTACATCGCGTAAACCATTAGAAATGTCAGGGCCATGTCGGGAGATGCATATCTGGCATACATGAAAAACAGCGGAAAGGTCGCTGTTATCAATGCGGCTAAAAGCCCGGTCCTTGAATCAAAAAGCCTTCTGCCTATGCTGAAAGTAGTAAGCACCGTAAAAATAGCGAATACCGCCGAAGGAAAACGTACGGCGAAGTTATTTATGCCGAATGCGAGGTAGGAAATACTTGCACACCAGTAGAAAAGAATGGGTTTCGCAAATCTGAATTGGCCGTGGTAATACGGGGTTATCCAGTCTCCCCTGGCAAACATTTCTTTCACGCTCTGGAAATAAAACTTCTCCATCTCTATTATGGGAAGAGCGCTGCCTAAATTGTACAAGAAGAGGATTGCCGAGATGACTAACAGTGAAATCTTTATGTAAATTTCGGACTTTTTCAACTATTTCCTTATGAAATATGAAATTTCTAAACAAATTCTTTCAGGACGTCTGTTATATCTATATTTTCTATATTTGCTTCTGCCAAAGGCGGCCGATTTGCGATACCGCTCTTTTCTTCGTATGTTGCTTTATCGGCTCTATAAATTATACCAATGGGAATCCTGTCTCCCCATTCAGCGGCTTTTTGATAGGCCGACATCTTGTCCTGTGGGTTATATCCGGTATTGTCGTTAACCTTATAGATCCTTTTCGTGTACCATTCGTACGTATTTTTTTTATTAAATGTCACGCACGGCTGCAGAACGTCTATCAAGGAAAATCCTTTGTGCTTTATCCCCTCACTTATCAGCCACGAAAGGTGTTCGGAATCTGCAGAATAACCTCTTGCTACAAAACCGCATCCCAAAGCAATGGCCATTTCAAGAGGATGTAACGGTTCAAGGATAACGCCCTCAGTCTGCACTTTGGTCTCGTAACCTGAGTCTGTAGTCGGTGACGCCTGGCCTTTGGTCAGGCCGTATATCTGATTATTATGCACGATTACCGTTATGTCTACATTTCTTCTTATATTATGAACAAAGTGATTTCCGCCTTCTCCGTAACAATCTCCGTCTCCGGTAGTAACAAGAACCGTTAGATTAGGATTGGCTATTTTCGCGGCTACCGCAGGAGGAAGGGCCCTGCCGTGAAGGCCGTTAAAGCAGTTACATTTGATATAGTGCGGCAGCTTGGCAGCCTGTCCTATTCCGGAAACTAGCAGAACGTCTTTCGGCTGCTTGTCCAGCGAAACTAAGGCTTTTTTGACGGCATTAAGAATGCCGAAATCGCCGCAGCCCGGGCACCATGTTATTTCGTCGTTACTTTTGAAATCGTTTATATTCATCTTGAATCCGTATTCTAACCAGGTTAGTTTCTCCAGATCTAATCTGGCAAAACTAACCTGGTTAGACACATGTTAAGATAATCCAAGTCAAACGGCCGGCCGTCAAAACGCAATACTGACTCACTCGCCTTGAGCCCGCTTTCTCGTCTCATGAGCCTGGCAAATTGTCCGGCAGCATTATTTTCCACAGTAACAATCTTTTTTGCATTCTTTAATACTTCAGTGACTTTTTTAGAAGGAAAAGGCCAGACCTGAGAAAGATGCATAAAACCTATCTTTCCGGTTTTTGAACTTTCGCACGCCTCTTTCATTACACCGTAAGTTGAACCGTAACCAGCCAGCACGATTTCAGCTTTATCCGTATTATATGCTGTCGGCGTCTCAACTTCTTCAGATAAAGCCGCCATCTTCTTATAAAATCTTTTCTCCACCATTTTTACACGAATATCTGCATCCTCGGTAATGTGCCCCTCTTCGTTATGTTCATCGCTGTCCACGTAAATAACATCGCTGATCCACGAAGGAACGGCTCTTGGAGATACGCCGGATTCCGTAAATTGGTATCTTTTATAATTGGATACTCTTTTAGAATCCTCTCTGGATATGATGGATCTTTCTACTTTTATTTTATTTAAATCAAACGGTTCAACATTACGGTATGAATCGGCCAGATGCTGGTCGGTCATGATCAAAACCGGTATCTGATATTTCTCCGCGACATTAAACGCCTTGATTGTCAAATAAAACGCCTCTTCTATTGTGCCGGGAGCATATACCACACGCGCAAATTCGCCGTGGCCGGCGTGAATAAGAAAATCCAGGTCTGCCTGCTCAGTCCTCGTCGGAAATCCTGTGGCTGGCGCGGGGCGCTGAGCATCCACTATAACAACTGGGGTCTCCGTCATCCCGGCAAGGCTTAAGCCCTCTACCATCAGCGCAAATCCGCCTCCTGAAGTACCGGTCATTGAACGGGCTCCCGCAAAGGAGGCACCCAAAGCCATATTGATCGCGGCTATTTCATCTTCTGCCTGTTCAACTACAATATTAAATTTCCCCGCATAATGAGCTATCATATTCATAATATCGGTGGAAGGCGTCATGGGGTAACCTGTGTAAAACTTGCAGCCGGCTCTTATGGCCCCCAGCGCAATCGCATCATTGCCGTTCATCAATAAAGTATTTTTCGGCTCATGAGTCTTCAGTTTAAACCTGTCTTTTTTCAGGTTAGCCGCAGCATAATCATAGCCTGCCTTTGCCGCTTCAATATTCTTCTTTACGATCTCATCTCCTTTGTCGGCAAATGTCTCCCTGATGACCTGTTCAAGCTGCCCGAATTCTATGCCCATCATGCCCAGTATAAGCCCACATGAAACTGTATTTATAAAAATATCACTGCCGCCTATACGCGTCGCTATGTCATGTAAAGGCACATCAAAAAATATATCGTCCGATTCGGAAATATTAAATTTCTTTTTATCCAGGGCCGCAAAAATATCGGCTTTCTTTCTGAGCGTGAAAAGCGGAACGTCCGAGACCCTGATCTGGAAAAAATTATTTCCGCCACGGATCCGGGACATATAATCCTGGTTTGCAAAAATATGATATCCGGCCTTTTTGAATATCTGGCATAATACCGCGCCTATGGTCTGCATGCCCTGGCCCGCTTCGCCCGATATTTTTATGGTAATTTCATTAGCCATGTTAGGAGAGTGTTATTTCTTTTGAGTTCTGCCAGAGTCCGTGAATATTGCAATAGCTGGAAGCATAGATCGTTCCCGGCTTATCGGTCTTAAAAGTAAAAACAGTCTCATGGTGAGTATATACCGTGCTTGTGTCCGGTCCCTGCGCTGACTCTCCGTGAGCCGTAAACTCGGCCCTGCCTATCTGATAAGGGAACTTCTCGCCCTGGGGTTCGAAATAGACTGCTATCCACCTTATGTGGTGTTCAGTCTTGTTGGGGTGCGCTATCTCTTTACCTACACTGACGGTGATCCTGAATAATTCTCCTTTTTTGACTTTATCGCCGCATTCTATTACCGGGATGTGCTTTTCCGTCTTCCAGTCAGCTTTCTGAAGCAAGTCTTTAAAATCTGCCATATTTTACCCCCTTTTAGATTACCTATATTTTATAATAAAGCACTGTGTGGTTGCAATGAAAATAATACTTAGCAGAAAACATTTTCATCTATCACTCAGTAAAAATATTGTATAAATTCATAAAGCGGTCCACATTAAGATCGTCCACTTCCTTGAATCTTTTCATATAATCCGTAAATTCTGTTTCCAGAGCCCTTATGTCTTTGCCTGTAGAACTGACGAGCCATGTTATGTCTTCCGAACCTTTCGCAGCAGTACCTGCCATCCGGAGCTGATATTCCATAAATTCTTTCGGGTACCTGTCCATCAGAAAAGTAACAAACGCCCAGCTCTGCGCGTATGAGTATAAGGCGGCTTGCATACATACGCCCGGGAAACTTCCCATTTTATAAACGGTCAGAGATTCCAGCGGATATATCGACCCCTCTCTTATCATCTCTTGATATAGAAAAAG
>CAYIQH010000029.1:6633-10634 GCA_964365575.1 uncultured Planctomycetia bacterium
ATTTTGGCCTCCGAACGGCCTCGTCTCACAATACGTCGCTATACCCTCCGCAAGCCACGAATTCGCGGCTCTCATATCAAGCGATTCTTCTTTGGCGCGCAACGCCATTAATGTCCGCACAAGCTCCGCTTTTTTCTTATAATCTTTCGTCTCAAGAAACTCTTTCTTCTTCTGCACCATCTTGTCCTTATCACTATCAACCCTCGAAAGCACTATATTCTGCAGGCCCCAGTTGTAAAAGAGTTCGTGAGCAAACTCGTGTCTCAGGGTAGACAGGGTTGAATCCCTGAACATGCCTCTATAATAGGTATAGGCCTTCCAGTACTTATCTTTGATCACCGACGCCTGGCCTTCTATAAAGATGCGGTACCTTTTGTCCACGGCATTCGTGACCGCATCCACTATCTCGTCTATCGTTCTTCCGCTTTCGCCGACCAGCGCCTGAAACATGATCTCTGAAAATTTGTTTCCCAGCATGTTAAAAAGGTAGAGCACTTCATCGTCGGGATTAAAATATCCTGCGACCGCCCAGCCCGGCACTCCGTCCGCTACGGCATATTCCACAAAATCGACATAGTCGTCAAACATCACAACAAAATTCTGGATCCCGGGATTTCTGTCTTTGAAAAGTCCGAAAAATTTAAAGTAAATATCCGTGTACGCGCCCCGTAGTGTTGCTATGTATTCCCCGGCCCAGTTGACGTCGGAATCGGTCACGAGGGTAAAATTCCCGTCTTTGTAAAATACCATTTTGGGGAATAACTTTTTAAGTGTCTCTTCTATATTTTTACTTTTATCATTATTAATCGGTTTAAAAATCAGGTAATCTATTTTCGGGTATGGGACATCCTGTTCAATATATCCTCCGCCTTCCACATTCTCCCTCAACGTAACGCCGTTTTCCCCGACACTTGTAATCTTGCCGTCTAAGACTACCCTGTTTGTAAGCCTCACCGCAATGTCGTTATTGTAAGGCCAGCATGCGGCTATTTGTTCATCCGAAAGCAGGTTCTTCTTTTCCTGCAGCGCTTCCTGCGGGCTGCCGATATGGTCTACCTGCCCGGCGAAAATAACAGTATCCTCGCCTTTCCATTTAATGACGTATTCGTCCTTAGTCTTACTTACCAGCTGTCCCACCATTGCGGTGCCGTCTTTAAAATATAATGCCGCCTCATCGCCGATTCCATACTTTTCGGCATCAGGAGGCTTCTTCTTCCCGGCAGGTTTATCGGACGTCCAGGTCTGTTTACCGATAAAGGCCTTTATTGATTGCAGGTCGGAAAGAAACTTTTTCTTTAAGTCGGGATTGGCCGCCACCGTCACATAACCGGCGATCAGAAGTAATATTATAATAATCAGTATGTATTTCAGTTTATTCATTTTAATTTGTTTGCCCGTAACCCTGTCAAAGGTGACATCCCGAAAAAAATGGGCCCGCTCTATAGAGAACGGGCCCATTTACTCTTCAGGTTACGTTACAGTTTTACTACATTTACTGCATGCTCGCCTTTAGGGCCCTGCTCGATCTCAAATTCGACCTGCTGACCTTCATCTAAAGACTTATAGCCTTCACCCTGGATTGCATTGTGATGTACAAATACATCATTGCCTGACTCCGGAGTGATAAATCCATAACCTTTTTGATTATTGAACCACTTTACTTTACCTTTTGCCATTATTTACTACCTCCTTTCCCAAAGATTGTAGTAAAGAACGACAAAAATAAAAAAGCCGTAAGGTGAATCAAAACTTACCTTACGGTCCAAGATTTTTTCCCCTCATTTACTACGGGAGCAGTGTATCACAAGCCTATACGCTTGTCAAGCAAATTCGTGCATTATGATGCATTACGATAAATAATGTCGGCCAGTATCGCCAGGAGCGCCATGCAGGTGGCGGCTATCTTCAATCCGTATAAGGCGTCCGAAGAAATAACATCCATAGACATCACAAAAAGATAGATAATGCTGAATGCAGCCTGATAGGCTGCTATCTTCTTTAAATCGCTCATCTTTCTTAAAACAACTAAGGCATATAGGGGAAGCATAAGAAATACTAAAATAAGGCAACCCGTTAAAAAGCCGCTAAAGTCTTTTGTAAAATCAAAGAAGAATCCACTGTCGGTAACAAATTCGTTTAAAACGATACATGTCAACATTCCTAAGGCGAAAAATGAAATAAGCGCAAACATGTCTCTTATATTAGGATAGTTATCGCGTTTTTTCCACAGGATGAAAATATATGAGAGGGCGATCAAATAACCGCCGATATACGGCAATAGATATTTCCAATTATTTATCAGGTAGGAATAAATATCTGTTTTCATCTCGTTCAAATCAAAAATATCTGCCGCCTGATAAGGGTAAATTACGCTGGAGCAGCTCCTGACAGACGGCAGGACAAAGCAGACCAACAGAATAATGCCGATAAATGACGACGCCGAACATCCGAATATCTTCAACGCCTCTTTTTTATTCATACCTCTCCTTCCTGCGCAATTCTTTTTTCTCCGAATGTATTTTCTTATCCCTGAGCATCTTATCTTTGGCCCTGCGGGAACGCCTTCGCTTCTGGCGTCTTATCTTCTCGATTTTTTTCCGTTCCTCGGACTTTTTGCCCAATATAAGCGATTCGATCTTGTTAACGAGTGTCCGTCTGGCGAGAAATCTGTTTAAGACCTGCGAGCGCTCCCCCTGATATTTGACCTCGATCCCCGTAGGTTTATGCTTAAGATAAACACAAGAGGACGTCTTATTAACTTTTTGCCCGCCTTTTCCGCCGGCGCGTATAAATTTCTCCTCTAGGTCGGCCTCGTTTATACCCAATGATGCCATCTTAGCTTTTAAGGTTTCTTCTTTATCTTTTCTTATACCAAATTCCATATAACATCTTACCCATAAACAAGTTACAGAAAACGCCTATTCACCCATCCTTGTCAAACCCGAAATCGTGTGATATACTTGCATTAGTACAAGTGGAGGATACGGAACGATAGCGAAAGCTGTTAGGCCTATCACCTGCAAAAAGACCTTTGGGATCAAAAGGTCTTTTTTGTTTCTACCCCCCTCATCGCCGATCCCATTTATTTACCTATTTCTTTATTCTAATCAGGCAATCCTATGTCGGCTACTATGACTTCACCGGTGTAATTTTTGGCTTCCTTACTTTTGAAACCAATTTTTGGAAGGCCTAGTGTTACGGTTTTGCAGGCCTTTACCGCAACGGGCAGCGGGTTCCCCGTATCTGAATCGAGTCCGCTCGGAAGATCGATTGAAATCACCGGCGAACCAACAGCATTAATTCTGTCTATCAATTTAACATAAAAACTTTCAAGCTTGCCTTTTATACCGATGCCAAATAAGACATCTATTATGGGGGTCGTCCTGGCTATTTCAGGAAAAACTTTATCAATATCTTCCTCTCCGGAGATGGTACAAGGAAAGCATTTCAGTTTTACAAGTTTTTCAAAATTAGATTTTGTTTCGGGGGTGAATGGCTTAGGCTTACCCGCTAAAAATACCTTAACATCATAACCTTTTTCAATAAGATATCTCGCCGCGACAAACCCATCGCCGCCGTTATTGCCATAGCCGCAAAATATTGCTACTTTTCCTTTCGAGAATGATTTGGAGGCTTCTTCGGCAACGGCCCTGCCGGCATTTTCCATGAGAGATACGGCAGGAATACCGTGTTTTTCGATAGCATCTCTATCGATTACCTTCATCTCGCTTGCCGTTACGTATTTCATCCGGTTAAGTCCTGTTATCGTCCGTTATTTCCTGCACTTATTGAAATATGTCCTTCATATTGGACATATCAAGCGGCATCTTGCTATAGCCGGCCGGGACATCAAAGAGGTCCTGTTCCTGCGGGCCGGTCTGGATATTTTTAAATTCGGTTGACCAGCTTCCGTCGATAGCGGCTGTCTTTACCGGGATATGTGCTGCTTCGTCGATCCACTGAAATACCGACTCGCGTTTCCCCTGCGCTTCGAAGGTCAC
>CAYIQH010000030.1:0-8829 GCA_964365575.1 uncultured Planctomycetia bacterium
CGAATTATTACATAGCCCGACTTGCCTCGAAATTTGTGAAGGTCTGTTTGACCGGCGCCGGCGGCGACGAACTTTACGGAGGATATCCCTGGAGGTACTATCGCATTATGCATTCCGTGGGGCAGGAGGAATTTTTCAGGGAGTATTATGGTTTCTGGCAGAGGCTGGTTAGTGACGAAGATAAAAAGGAGATGTTTAGCGAAGCGACGTTTCATTCCTTCAACAACCACAGAGATGTTTATGATATTTTCAGGCGCGTCTTCACATTTAACGACAGGCTAAAATACGATACGCCCGAGGATCATATAGCCAACTGTCTTTACTTTGAGGCAAAGACATTTTTATCGGGACTTTTTGCGGTAGGCGATAAACTTTCTATGGCGCATTCCCTGGAAGAGCGGTTTCCTTTTATGGACAATGATCTGGTAGATTTTGCCCAGAAAATACCGGTGCATCATAAGCTGGCGAATCTGGAAAAGATGAAGAAAATAGACGAAAACGAACTTGATAAACTGCGAAAATTTCAGTTGCAATTCGGCGATGGTAAAAACGTCCTGCGCAAAGCGATGAAGAATTTTATCCCCGAATCGATAATAAACCGCCATAAGCAGGGTTTTTCGTCTCCGGACGAATCGTGGTATCGGGGCGAGAATCTGCAATATGTTAAAGAGACCCTGCTTAACAAGAAAGCGGCGTACAAAGATTTTATCAATCCAAAATTTGTCGAAAAGACCATAGATGAGCACGCGAACAGGAACATCAATCATCGCCTTTTGATATGGTCGCTGATTAGTTTTGAATGGTGGTGCAAAATTTTTCTGGGCGGTTATAAAAGAGATATCGTAGCCGAGACAGGAACGGGTAAAAAAAACCATGAAATCACCGTTTGATTTTAAAAATCATTTTCAGGCATCTCGCGAGATTTTCGCGCTTCTGACTCGCCATCGCCAGCTTACATGGGAGATGACGAAACGCGAGATTTCCGATAGATATGCGGGCCAGGTGTTCGGTGTTCTCTGGACCATCGGCCACCCGCTAATCCTTATGGGTGTCTACATATTTATCTTTGCCGTTGTTTTTAAGATGAGGATAGGCGGGTCACGCGAACTTCCCCTGAATTACACTACGTATCTGTTAAGCGGACTTATTCCATGGATGGCTTTTCAGGAATCGATGAGTAAGGGATCGACGGTGATCATAGCGAATGCGAATCTTGTAAAGCAGGTGGTTTTTCCCATTGAGATATTGCCGGTGAAGGGCGTTATAGCTTCTTTCGTGACGCAAGTCATCTACCTGGCTATTTTGGTCATATACGTACTTGCGGCTTACCATTTATTGCCCTTGATGTATCTACTTATACCGGTTCTTTTCTTGCTTCAGATTATGGCTATGATAGGAGTTTCGTATATCCTTTCTTCCGTAGGGACGTATTTTCGGGACCTAAAAGATTTCGTGCAGGTATTCTGCACGGTTGGCGTGTATATAATGCCCATATTTTATCTTCCGACAATGGTCCCGGCTCTCTTCCGGCCGGTGCTTTATATAAATCCGTTCAGTTATTTGGTGTGGTGCTATCAGGACGTTTTTTATTTTGGGAGATTTGAGCACCCGTGGGCGTGGGTTATCTTTACCGCGCTTTCTCTTGGCGTGTTCTATGTGGGATACAGGATATTCCGGAAGCTTAAAATCATGTTTGGGAATGTGCTATGACCTCAAATTCAGATACAGTAATTAAAGTTTCAAATCTTTCGAAGGCGTATAAGATATATCGCAAACCCGCTGATATGCTTCTGGAAATTATTACTGGGAAATCCCGGCACAGCGATTTTTGGGCGCTTAGGGATATATCATTTGACGTCAAGAAAGGCGAGGTGGTCGGCATAATAGGCAGGAACGGAGCCGGCAAGAGTACGCTGCTTAAGATACTAGTAGGAACACTTGACGCGACATCCGGCAGCTTTGAGGTTGACGGTAAGATTTCCGCAATACTGGAACTGGGAACAGGTTTTCATCCTGAATATACTGGCCGCGAAAACATCTATATGGGCGGCATGTGTTTGGGCATGTCGAGAGAAGAAATCAATAAAAAGATGAATTGGATCGTTGATTTTAGCGAATTGGGCACTTTTATCGATCTTCCGTTTAAGACGTATTCTTCCGGAATGCAGGCGCGATTAACTTTTAGCGTTGCAATTAGTGTTGAGCCGGAAGTATTTGTAGTGGACGAAGCGCTCGCAGCCGGAGATAGTTTTTTCGTGAATAAATGTCTTCAGAGAATATCAGAAATCTGTAAGAGCGGCACAACAGTTCTTCTTGTGTCACACAACTTGAGCTTAGTTGAGCGACTTTGTGATAAAATAATTTGGCTTCGTGATGGCGAGATAGCTAGGGAGGGCTCTTCAGCAGCAGATACTATTAAAAAATATGAGACGCAAGCATTAAGAGAGGATAAGGAGGCGTCTAAAATATCTGTAGAGTATAATCAACAGCTAAAAAGTGACTATATAAATAAGCGCAACGAATCTTTTTTTAAAGAAGTTCTAATAAAAGATCGAATTAAAGAAAATCATGATATTAGTGAAGTCACTTTGCCAATTGCCGTTGGAGCAAAAACCAATAGAGATGGAGAAATGGTTGCTTTCAATTCTGGAGATATAAAACTTACTAAGTTTGAGATCATGAATAACCAGTTTGAGCCTACTTATATATTTTGCCAAGGAGAAAAGATAATAATTAAGTTACATTATGAATGCACCCGGCCGATACAGGGTGACAGAATTATACCCGCTATAGCTATCTATTCTCAGGGTATCATGGTAACGGGTTCTGTATCTTCAGAATGGGGTATGGGGTATCAAAACTTTGATGGCGTCGGATATTTTGAATGCATTTATCCTTCGAATTGTTTTGGCGCTGGTGACTATGTAGTTTCGGCGGGATTTGTAAGAGACGTGTTAAACCAAAAAAATAATGATCTTTGTTCTTTTTATTGGAAACATTTTAAGTTTAAAGTTACTAGAAATAAGAATAGGCCATATAGCTATGTATTCGAACCCGAAGTTATTTGGTCGTACCATCCATTTAAAGATAGCGCCAAAGTAGCGAGTGACAAATAATGAATGTTTTAATAATAAAATATTACAACTATGGACCGGTCATGTCGGACAGCAGGTTTTCGTCGGATATCGCCTTTCGCCGCCTGAACGGCGTATTAGAGATTGCCCGTCAGGTGCTTCCCGACAGCAGGAAAAGCATGCTTGTCCCCGATCAAGAATTTCAGGATGCACTTAAATATGTCAGGTTACTGTCTAACGAAGCAATATATAAACTTACGGAAGCGCCTTCTTCCATGAATATATCGGGAGGCGATAATAAAACACTGGTATTTGACGAACAGGGTTTTTATGCTTCGCCGAGCCTGGTCAAAGCGGTTGTGCGGGAATCCGGAGCAGGAGCAGGCAGCTGGAAGGATCCTCAGGGGCTATTGGCGGCTTTTAACTATTTGTCGAGCTGCCGTTTTTTTATAGCACCTTCACTTCTGGTAAAGAAGCATTTGTACGGAGTCGGCGATTTCCAGTATCTTCAGGACGCGGTTCTCAGAGAAGCCGGAGGAAGTTTCTATACTATAAAACCAGGCGATATACCTGAAATTTATAAGCAGGCAATAAGATTTAATTCGTTTCCTTATCACTATTGTCTTGAACCGACCAGCCGGTGTAATTCAGAGTGTATAATGTGCCCTTTTCACAGCCCCGATCCGAATATAGCCAAGGGTAGGGTTTATCTGGGTAAGGGGGGCGAGGATATGCCGCTTGGAATGTTCAAGGACCTTGTGGACGAAATTACGTCGATAGGTTGGCATTATCTGCCTCACTATAGATTTCCTCAGGTTACCGCGCAGTTACGCGGCGAGCCTACTTTGGCGCGAGATTGCCGCGAAATGTTTGCGTATGTAAAAAAACGCGGCCTGCGCCTGAGTTTCAGCACTAACGGATTTTTGCTGGATAATGACGGTATGATGGATTTTCTCGTTGATATAGGAGCGGATGAGATAATAATGAGCATTGACGGCACAGAAAAAGAATATACCCGGATACGCCCTCAGCTTGATTACGGGAAAGTCGTAGGGAATTTAAAGGCCTTGCGGGCGTTGCGCGACCGCAGAAGATCCCCGACGCCGTCTATATGCGCTAAACGCGTACACCTGAGAGGCTCCTCCGAAGAAAACGATATGGAATTCATAGAATATTTTTCTCCGATAGCCGATTCTATAGGCATAGGTTTTGAAAATTACGATGACTCGAAACTTGAGGTAAAACGTTTTACCGGATATCACTTTGATGTAGATGACCGGGAGAGACTGCCGTGCCTTTTTGTTTCTGACGTTGCTTCTGTAAAGTCTGGCGGAACTGTCGATATATGCTATAGCGGCCAGGGCCATTTTCTGGGCAATGTACGCGAAAAGAAAATGTTGGATATTTTGAGAGATAATCCGTTAAGAAAGCGCATTTTGGATGACAACTCAAACGGCATATTTAATGAGCCGTCATTTTGTCTGCATTGTACGGCGTGGAAAGGAAATTATAACCGCTATGAAAAAAGGGGCGGCTATAAAATAACTACCAATCCGTTTCTTTCTTATTGGAAAAGAGAGGATTAATGTCTAATAGCGTCACGGGCGGGGTTCAAACACGCGTAACAACACTTAACCGAATTCCTGAAGGCTGGGACAAACTGGTGAGGGATTGCGCTTGGGGAGCTTTCTATCATAGCTCGCTTAATCTGAAATTACTTGAAGGGGCGTCGCCCGCTAAGGTTAATTTTATTGGATGCTATGAGGATGACCGGCTTGCGGGCGGTCTTGCGTACGGCATACAGAAAGGGCCGTTGGGGCCTATCGTAAACTGCCTGCCTTATTTCGGCTCATATGGCGATGCCGTTATATCACCGCTTGCCCCGGAAGGTACCGACAAAAGTATTTATCAGGCACTTATAGAACAATGCAGGAAGATGGACGCGTTATGTTTAACGGTAATTACAAGCCCGTTTGCGGAATCAATTCACCATAAAAATGTGAAAGATATTTTAGCCCCGGATTTTATAGACGAAAGATGCTGCCAAATAGCCGCTATGCCGGCGTGCTCAGGAGAAGACAAAAGTGCCTATGCAGCTAAGATTATGCAAATGATGGAAGGTAGAAACAGGACGCTATACCGTAAGGCCCTGAAGAACAATTTTGAGATTCGGTCCGCGCGGAGTGAGGAAGAATCCGCTGAGTTTTTTCGAATTCATAAAGCCAGCATCGGCAAGAAATCCGGAATATTCAAAACTGAAAAGTTCTTTAAAGAGGCATTCGCCTTATCGCGGTCGAATCCCGGAACAGTGGAAATGGTTATTGCGTTGGATAAGGGGAGGATAGTAAGCGGCGTTGTTCTGTTCTATTTTAACAGCATAGTGGAATATCATACAACGTGTCTTTCAGATGAGTATCGCTCTTCGGGCTCATTGAGCAGGATAGTTATAGAAAAGATGATAGATGCCGGCATGCGCGGTTATCGATACTGGAATTTCGGAGGGACATGGAAAAGCCAGGAGAGCCTTTATCGGTTCAAACAGTCATTCGGAGCGTTTGAACGCAATTATTTTTATTATACTATTTTTTTTCGGGACCTTGACAGGGTAAAATCGCTTTCCCGGCAGGAAATCATAGATAGCTATCCGCTGTGTTATGTTATACCGTTTTCGGAGATTGCAGAATGAAAAAAAACATCCCGCATCTCCGCCCATGGATCATTAAAGATGATATAAGGGCGGTAAATAAGGCTCTTTCGGAAAAATGCACCTCGCATTTCAAATATGCCGGCATTCTGTCCGAAAAATTAAAAAATTATGCGGGTTTTGAAAACTGCTATCTATATGCTTCCGGTACATTAGCGCTAAGATCGGCGTTGCTGATGCTTAAACTGCCTAAACGAAGCGCTGTTGCTATCCCTTCTTTTACTTGTCAGGGTGTTCTTAATGGGGTTTTGGCAGCTGGGCACAAGCCGCATATCATTGATTGCGACAATAGAGGATTGATGGATGCAGGCGAAGTGCTTAAGATATATAAGAAGGATCACATCGCGGCAGCAGTGGCCGTTCATCAATTCGGCCTTATAAATGAAGGGATGGCAAAGCTGGCCCGCCTGATGCCTGTAATAGAAGATTGCAGCCACGTGCCGCCAAAGGCCTATATAAAAGGCAGTAGATCCGTATACGGATCATTGGAAGGCACGAAATTATTAGGAGCGGGGGAGGGCGGTTATTTATTGTGCGCCGGCCGCGATGAAAAAGGTGATAAAGAAATGAATCCTGTTTTTTTAGGTAACAGGCTGTCCGATGTTACGGCAGTCCTTGCCTTATGTCAGCTTAAACGTCTTTCAGAAAACCTAAGAAAAAGAAAACGCACTGCCGCAATATATAGTAAATCACTCGACAGTTCGAAGATTGTGCGTGGAAAACGCGCCGCGTGGTTTAGGTTTTTAATAGATAGTGGTTCTTTAAGCGGCGTTGACGGATTGATAGAAAGAGCTGAGGCTGCCGGAATTGCGCTGAGGCGTCCTATAATGCCCCATCCTTTGCATGAGTATGTGGCCGGATTCAGAAAAAAATGCCCGAATGCCGAAAACTTATGGAAAACTTTAGTTTCAATTCCGATATATCCGGATTTAAAAGAATGCGAAATAGATGTGGTTATCAGATTTCTTGTGGGAGAATTTTAATTTAAAAAGAGCCGACAGGCCGAAAAGGAGTTGCACATGAAATTATTAGGCTTGCATATTAATGCCGGCCAGACGGCAGCAGCCTTAATAGAAGGCGGCGAAGTGCGCTGTGCCGC
Organism: uncultured Planctomycetia bacterium; assembly: GCA_964365575.1. GTDB lineage: Bacteria > Omnitrophota > Gorgyraeia > JAHIPI01 > JAHIPI01 > CAYIQH01. The sequence goes on from CAYIQH010000030.1 coordinate 6,878, forward strand.
GGCCGAGGAGAGATTTAACAGAGTGAAACAGAGCCGCGCATTTCCCAGAGAAGCCATACGGTTTTGCCTGGAAGAGGCAAAGGTGAAGCGTATGGATGAGCTGGACGGTATTGCCGTATCTTGGAATCCTGCGGAGAATATGCGCCATATAAATCTGTCGGGGTTTACGGATTGGCGCCGTTATGATCCGGAATGGCTTTATATAATCCCGAATCAAATTATGTCAATGGCCGGTAAGGGAGCGTTTCCGGGGGAAGTGCTTAAGATGGAAATCGGCGCCGGGTCTAAATGCCCGATTTACTTTGTTAAGCACCATCATGCTCATTTGGCACACGCTATCTGCCACGGCTCTTTTGAAAAAGGATTGGCGGTCATTGCGGACGAATATGGAGAATTTAACAGTGTAACCATCGCAACGTTTAGAGGCAACGTCTTTAAGATTATCAAGCAGATACCTTATCCCAATTCCTTAGGCGTTTTTTATGCGGCCCTTACCGAATATCTTGGTTTTACGCCAAACTCTGACGAATGGAAGATGATGGGGGCTTCTGCGTACGGCAAGCCTTCGCGCTTTCTCGGTAAATTGGAAAATTTGCTCGCGTGGAACGAGAGAGAGGGAGAGTTGGCGCTGGACACCCGCTACATAGAACACGGTAACCTTAAGCGGGCCGGCTATCTGAACGAGCGGATTATAAAACTGGTAGGAATACAGCCCAGAAATTCCGAGAAGGAATTCTCCCAAAAATATTATGACCTTGCCGCTGCTGCTCAGTGCCTCTTTGAAAAAAGGCTTTTTCAGGTTGTGTCTCATTATGCTAAAAAAACAAAAGAGACGAACCTCGTTGCTTCGGGCGGCTGCTTTATGAATTCTCTTGCGAACGGCAAAATAATTAAAAATACTCCGATAAGAAATCTATTCATCCCTTACGCGCCGGCGGATAACGGCGGCGCCATAGGTTCTGCGCTATATGTATGGCACTATGTTTTGAAAAAGAGGCGCAATCTTCCGGCAGTTCATCCGTCGTCTTTCCTTGGTCCGGATTTTTCGGATTTCGAGATAGAAAATATTCTGAAGAGTGACAAAATTTCTTATAAAAAAGTAAGGAATATTGAAGCATATACCGCGCGAATGATCGCGGGCGGGAAAACGGTAGGCTGGTTCCATGGTAGGATGGAATTCGGGGAGAGGGCCCTGGGCAATCGTTCTATACTTGCGGACCCGAGGAATCCGGACAACAAAGATAAGATCAATGCCATGGTAAAATACCGCGAGTCGTTTAGGCCTTTTGCGCCTTCTATCATAGAAGAGAGGGTTTTTGATTATTTTGATATTCCGCGCGGCGTTACAGTTCCTTATATGGAACAGGTTTATCCCGTCAGAAAAGACAAGATGAACAAGATACCCGCGGTTGTGCATCGGGACGGCACCGGCCGGCTTCAAACGGTCTCGAAAAAGGCGAACCCTGTTTTCCATAGCCTGCTGAGAGAGTTTGAAAAAATAACAAGCATACCCGTATTGCTTAATACGTCTTTCAATACTAAAGATGAACCCATTGTTTGTTCGCCCCAAGATGCAATTAGGACATTTTACGCATGCGGGCTTGACGCTTTGGTATTGGGGCATTTTGTTATTGAAAAATGAAAGGGACGCTATTTTTGAAAACAGAAAAGATTCCTTTGGCTCGCCCGTTTTTTGATAATGCAGAAATAAAAATGGTCAAAAGGTGCCTGGCGAGCGGCTGGGTGACGCAAGGGCCCATGGTTTCGGAGTTTGAAAGCAAGTTTGCTGCTTTGCACGATGTTAAATATGCCATGGCGACTACTTCGTGCACGTCAGCTCTGCACCTGTCTACGATTGCTTTAGGCTTAAAGCCCGGGGACGAGGTGATAGTGCCGGCATATACCTGGGTTACCTCAGCTAACTGCGTTGAGTATGTCGGAGCAAAAGTTGT